>NZ_JBQEOE010000060.1:8864-21880 GCF_052045105.1 Lysobacter sp. 22409
TGCCGCTGCCCGGAGAACCCTGATGATGCCGCGCCCGACGCCCCGCCCGATGTCCGCCCCATCGTCCGCCGCACGCCCTCGGGTGTCTTCCGGGGCCCTGCCGCGCTCGCTCGAGCGCCGGAGCGCCGCATGAACGCCGAAGTCCTGTCCTCGATCATCGACCACGACCTGCCGGCCGCGGCCGGCGGCGACCGCGCCGCCTATTCGCGCATCGTCTCGGCCTGCCAGAACTCGGTCACCTCGATCGCTCTGGCCATGGTGCGCGACGTGCACGCCAGCGAGGACATCGCCCAGGAGGCCTTCCTCAGCGCCTGGCAGAACATCCGCAGGTTGCAGAACCCGTCCAGCTTCCTGCCGTGGTTGCGGCAGATCACCCGCAACCTCGCCAACGACCATCTGCGCTCGCGCCAGCGCCAGCCGCGCGCCGTCGACGACGTCGAGGCGGCGATCGCCGCCGCGGCCGACCCCGAGCCCAGCACGGTCGAACGCCTGATCGAAGCCGAGCGCACCGAAGTCGCCGCCGAACTGATCTCGGCCTTGCCCGACGAAAGCCGCGAAGTGCTGTTGCTGTATTACCGCGAAGGCCAGAGCTCGCAGCAGGTCGCAGCCCTGCTGGGCCTCAGCGACGCCGCCGTGCGCAAGCGCCTGTCGCGGGCGCGCAGCACCGTGCGCAGCGAGCTGCTCGACCGCTTCGCCGTGTTCGCCCGCGCCAGCGCGCCGTCGGTCGGTTTCACCACCATGGTCGCCAGCGCGCTCGGCGTGATCGCGCCGACCGGCACCACCACCGCGGTGGTTGCGGCCGGCTCGATCGGTTCGAGCCTGGCCGGCAAGTTCGGCGCCGGCGGTCTGGGCACCGCCAGCGCCTCCGGCGGCGTGGTCGGCAGCGTATTGGTGTTCATGGTCGAACGGGTGTTCTCGCCAGTGTCCGAGGCGATGACCGGCGCACCGCTCGATGCCGCATCGATTTCAGCCTCGCTTACGTCTTGGGCCAGTCACTCGCTGGGTTCGCTGATCGGCGGCTTCGTCGGCGGCACGGTGGCGACGGTCCTGATCGCCCGCTATCTGCTTTCGTTCGCCGCCACTGCCGACGAGCGACGCGAAATCGCCCGCTTCGTACGCCTGACTTCGGCCACCGGCGCCGCGTTCGCCATCGCCTTCGTCGCCTCGATCGAATTCGACCGGGGCTGGGTGCTGCCGATCACGGTGACCGTGCTGTTTCTCGCGATATCGCTGTGGCAACTCCTGATCACGATGCCGCGGGCACTGGCACCGAGCTTCGAGCGCATCCAGCGCGAGACCGGCTCCGATCCGCGTCGGAGCACGACGTATCGTTGGGTATTGGGAACACCGGCAATCGTGTGGAGCACCCTATTGGCAGCGACTTCGGTCGTGCTCGCTCTGTATCTCGGCGGCCGCTTCGGCTGAGCGGCATTGCCATGCCGAAACGGAAAGGGCGCACCGAAGTGCGCCCTTTTGCGATTCGTCCAGCGCGAGCCGGATCGAGTCACGCTCAGCGATGCGGCATCGGCTTGAGATCGGCCTTGCTCAGGAAACCGTCGCGATCCTCGTCGAGGAAGGCGAAGTTGCGCGCCAGGCGCGGCATCTTCTCTTCGACTTCGAGCTTGCTGAGCTTGCCGTCGCGGTTGAGGTCGGCGGCGGCGAAGTGCTCGTCGAAGCGCTTGGCGCGCTCGGCTTCGCGCTTCGGGCGCTCGCTTTCGTGGTAAGCGCGCAATTCGCTGCGCACCAGATAACCGTCGCGGTTGCGGTCGATCTTGGCGAACGACTCGCCGATGCGCGGCGACTTCGCCGCTTCGGCGGCGCTGATGCGGCCGTCGCCATCGCTGTCGAGCCCGGCGACACCGCCGTGGCCGCCATGACGGCCACCGTGCTCGCGGCCGCCGCGATGCTGCGGGCGCTCGCCGGCGTCGAGTTTGCCGTCGCGGTTCTTGTCGAGACTGTCGAATTTTTCGGCCAGACGCGGGTGCTTGGCGGCTTCCTCACGGCTGATCGCACCGTCTTGATTGGCGTCGATCTTGAGGTGCGCGCGCGGCGTCGCCGTGCCGGCCGGGGGCGAGGCCATGGCCGTACCGGCCAACGCGACCGCGGCGAACAAGGCGACATAAAGGGGGGAACGGTTCATGCGTCGACTCCTGCGGCAGGCGCCACCGTGGCGCCGATGACCGGATCAACGCCCCCGGCCCGGGGCGGTTGACACGGCCCGGTTCCGGTTCAGTGGCAAGACAGCGACCGGACCCCATGCGCAGGGCACGGATGCGGCGCTATGCTGGCCCCATGGGCACGCAACCGCAGCCGGACAGCGACGACCTCCGCCTGTTCCACACCGGCGAGCACGCTTGCGGCTATTGGCCCGAGCGCGTCGCCCGCGACCTGGTCCTGGACCCGCGCGATCCGCGCCTGCGCGAGTGGTATCCGCATGCGCTGGGCTGGGGCTTCCGCCGCTCCGGCGACATCGTCTACCGACCGCATTGCAGCGGCTGCCGGGCCTGCGTCGCGGTGCGCATCCCGGTCGAGCAGTTCGTGCCCGACCGCAGCCAGCGCCGCTGCCTGGCCCGCAATGCGCAGGTCGAGATGCGCGTGCATCCGGCCGAACGCAACGAGGAGCAGCTCGATCTCTACAAGCGCTACCTCGCCTCGCGCCACGCCGGCGGCGGCATGGACGGCCACGGTGCGATCGAGTTCGACCAGTTCCTGATCGGCAGTTGGAGCGAAAACCGCTTCCTGGAGTTACGCGAGCCCGCGCCGCGCGGCCACGGCCGCCTGCTCGCCGTCGCCGTCACCGACGTGGTCGACAACGCCTTGTCGGCGGTCTACACCTTCTACGACCCCGACCTGGCCGACCGCAGCCTCGGCACCCTGGCGATCCTGCGCCAGATCGAATGGGCCCGCCGCGAACGCCGCAGCCATCTCTATCTCGGCTATTGGATCGCCGGGCACCCGAAGATGGATTACAAGCGCCGTTTCCGCCCGCTCGAAGCTTTCGATGGTCGCGATTGGCGGGTTTTTACACATTTGTAACACTCGTCTCGTTCAGGTCGTGTATCTCGTAGCCCGGTCGTAACCAACGACGTGCGGGAACGGCGCCACTCAAGGCATGGCAATGGAGCCGCCACCCATTCAACTCACCGCCACATGGAGTCCGCAATGAAATTGAACACCCTGTTCCTGGCTGCCGCGATCACCCTCGCGCTGGCCGCCTGCAACAAGCCGGCCGACAAGCCCGCCGACGCTGCTCCGGCCGCCGACGCACCGGCCGCCACCGCGCCGGCCGATACCGCCGCTCCGGCGGCGACCGACCCGGCCGCTGCGCCGGCGGCTCCGGCCGCTGCTGTCGTCGACAGCGTCGGCGTGCCCGAGTGCGACGATTACCTCAACAAGATCTCGGCCTGCTTGACCGAGAAGGTGCCGGAAGCCCAGCGCGCCGCGTTCCAGACCGGCATCGATTCGAGCCGCAGCGCCTGGAAGCAGGCCGCCGGCACGCCGGAAGGCAAGGCCAGCCTGGCCACCGCGTGCAAGACCGCGCTGGACCAGAGCAAGGCTCAGTACGCCGCGTTCGGTTGCACCCTGTAATACTTCGTACCACTTCGCGACACGCTCTTCGTTTCGACACGACGCCCCGGTTCGCCGGGGCGTCGTTGTTTGCGGTCCAGGTCGGTGCAACCGATGCGCACAGGGCGCCCGCTGCGCTCGGCGATTCCGCCCGACCCTGTAACGATGCCGCGGCGGGGCCATGCCATCATGCGCGCATGCTTCGATTCCCTGCCTCCCGACTTCCCTTCCGCGCTGGCGCCGCCCTTGCCGCGCTGCTCATGACGGCCTGCACCCAGGTGAACGTACACGGCGATCCCAAGGCCTGGGTCCGCGACCAGGCAGACGCGTCGGCCGCTGCGCCCTTGCGCGTGGCGACCTACAACACCTCGCTCTACGACGACGCCGACGGCGGCCTGATCCGCCGCCTCGAAGCCGGCGACGGCAACGCACGCAAGATCGCCGCGGTGCTGCAACGGGTGCGTCCGGACGTGGTGCTGCTCAACGAATTCGACTACGACGCGCAACAGCGCGCAGCCGAGTTGTTCCAGCGCGACTACCTGGAAGTGGCGCAGGACGGCGGCGGCGCGGCCTTGCATTACCCTTACCGCTATCTGGCCCCGGTCAACACCGGCGTGCCGAGCGGCCTGGACCTCGACGGCGACGGCCTGGCCGGCGACGCCCAGCGCGCCGACCGCGCGCGCGGCAACGACGCCTGGGGCTACGGCCTGCACCCGGGCCAATACGGCATGCTGGTGCTGTCGCGTTATCCGATCGACGCCGCCGCGGTGCGCAGCTTCCAGACCTTCAAGTGGAGCGCCCTGCCCGGCGCGCGCCAGCCGCGCCATCCCGACACCGGCAAACCGTGGTATTCGGCGACCGCCTGGCCGCAGATGCGGTTGTCGTCGAAGTCGCACTGGGACGTGCCGGTGCGCACGCCGCTCGGCGTGCTGCACCTGCTCGCCGCGCATCCGACACCGCCGGTGTTCGACGGCCCCGAGGACCGCAACGGCGCGCGCAACCACGACGAAATCAAACTGTGGGCGCGTTACCTCGACGGCGGCACGCCGGCCTGGTTGTGCGACGACCAGGGCCGTTGCGGCGGCCTCGCCGAGGATGCGCGCTTCGTCATCGTCGGCGACATGAACGCCGACCCGGTCGACGGCGACGGCGTGCCGGGCTCAATCAAGCAATTGCTCGATCACCCGCGCGTCGATGCGAGCCGGGTACCGCGCAGCGAAGGCGCGGCCGAACGGGCGAAGTTCTACGGCTTCCCGCGCAAGGGCGACACCGCCGAACACACCGGCGACTTCGGCCCCAAGGCCGGCACCCTGCGTCTGGACTACGCACTGCCCTCGCGCGGCTGGAACGTCCGCGGCACCGGCGTGTTCTGGCCGAAGCCGGGCACCGCCGACGCCAAGATTTCCGAAGCCAGCGACCACCATCTGGTGTGGGTGGATCTGGCGGATTGAGCACGCCGATGAAGAATGAATCGATGGACCGTCGCTATCTCAAGCGCATGGAGGCTTATTGGGCTCGGATCGAGCGCGGCCGCCAGTCCTTCGATTGGATCGCAGACAGCGATTTTTTCGATTTTTGGCATACCCATATCGATTGGCGAGGCCGCGGCAACCGCTCGCTGTCGGACCGGATACGAGTGGCAGAATTGACCTGCCGACTGCTGCTCGACTTGAACGCGTTCGCACGCAGCAAGCCCTTCCCAGTGCAATGTTGGGCCACGCTATGCGAGGACACCGGCAACAATGCGGTGTACCTGCACTCGGCCAATCCGAACGGCGTGCCATTCCCGTACGACTTCGAGGGAATCGAATGGGACGTAGAGCCGCCGCCCGAAGCGGCATCGATCACTCACACGGTGCCCTACAGGATCGGCCGTGTCCGTTACCGGGACTCGACCGCGCACATCATCCAGCTGCGCGATTGAAGCGATAACACCCCGTCATCCCCGCGAAGGCGGGAGTGAATAGATGCGCTTCTCGCACGAAATCCGGTGGATCCCCACCTGCGTGGGGATGACGCGCTGCAGATGCATGGCAGCAACCAGATACATAGGCCGCTACCTAGACGGCCGACTTCAGCGACTCAAGCCGTCGCGTGAAACTCCCGGATCACCTCGATCGTCCCGACGATGTGATCGTTTAGCTGTTCCAGTTCCTCGGCCGGCACCCACCATTCGGTGTGGTGCTCGCCGCCGACCTTCTGCAGCGGATAGCGCGCCATGAAGTCGGCACGCACCTGGAAGCGGGTCACCGCGCCGTAGCCGCTGTCTTTTACGTTCCAGCGTTCGGCGATCTCGGCCGCGTAGCGCTCGTTGCTGACCGGGTAGAAGATCGGCTGCTCCGGCAACCGCGGCGGCCAACGCTTGAATCCGCTCTTGCGCAGCAGCGCGAGTTCCTCGGGGCCCACCGGGCGATACAAAGTGATCGTGTCCGACTTGCTCATGGCTGACCTCCTGTCGGCGCCATGCTCGGGCACCTGATCGTTGTTGGACGCTAGGTCACGGGCGCTGCGCCGGCATCCGCATGCGGTGTTCGCCCGATTACTCCGGCTTGTCCTTCGCCGTCACCGGCGCGGGCGCATCGGGCACTGCAGGCGTGGGCTCGGGTACGACGACCGGCACGGGTGCAGCCGGCGTGGGCGCAGCCGCCACGCTCGCGGCCGGCGCGGTGCGCACCACGCGCGGGCCGAAACCGAAGGCGCCCTCGCCGTGCGCGGAAACGATCATGCGCACCATGTTGCCCGGCACCATCAGCTCCAGCGACAGGTCGCGGCCGTCGGAAGCGCGGCCCTCGAGGGTCATCTCGATGAAGGCACCGCCGGTGTCGATCTCGCGACACAGCACGTGCGGACCGACCGGACCGTCGAGCAGGTAGGGGCGGATGGCTTCGCCGAGCGCTTCCAACGCCTGCGGGAAGAAAAATACGGCGTAGCCCTGTGTCTCGTTCATGACGCTCCCCTGAAAACTCGATGCAGCGGTGGTGACCCGGCGAAGCTAGGGATCGGCGCCGGTCGTGCGGCATCGATTCCAGGATCGTGAGCGCGCGCGACGATCAGCGCAATTCGACCTGCAGTTGCGCGGCGGCCTCGCGCGCCTTCGCACGCGCATCCTCGACGTCCTGGCCGAGCGCGAGCGTCACCGCGACCCGGCGCTGGCCTTCGACGCGCGGCTTGCCGAACAAACGCAATTGGGTATCGACCTGACCCAACGCGGCGTCGACGCCGGAAAACACCGGCACACCGTGGCCCTGGGCGAGCACCGCGCACGAAGCGGAGGCGCCGAACTCGCGGATCGTCGGGATCGGCAGGCCGAGGATCGCGCGCGCATGCAGGGCGAACTCGCTGAGGTCCTGTGAGATCAAGGTGACCAGGCCGGTGTCGTGCGGGCGCGGCGAGACTTCGCTGAACCAGACTTCATCGCCCTTGACGAACAACTCGACGCCGAACACGCCGTAGCCGCCGAGGTCGTCGGTGATGGTGCGGGCGATCTCCTGCGCCCGCGCCAGCGCCACCGGCGCCATCGCCTGCGGCTGCCAGCTTTCGCGGTAGTCCCCGTCGCGCTGCAAATGACCGATCGGCGCGCAGAAGGTGGTGCCGGCGGCATGGCGTACGGTCAGCAGGGTGATCTCGTATTCGAAGTCGATGAAGCCTTCGACGATGACGCGGCCGGCACCGGCGCGGCCGCCGGTCTGGGCGTAGTCCCAGGCGGCGTCGACAGCGTCGGCGCTGCGCACCAGGCTCTGGCCCTTGCCCGAGGACGACATCACCGGCTTGATCACGCACGGCAGGCCGAGCTCGGCGACCGCGGCGCGATAGTCTTCGGCGGTGTCGACGAAGCGGTAGGGCGAGGTCGGCAGTTGCAGGGTCTCGGCGGCCAGGCGGCGGATGCCTTCGCGGTCCATGGTCAAACGCGCCGCGCGCGCGGTCGGGATGATCCGCGTGTCGCTGCCGCGCGCGGCGAATTCCTGCTCCAGCTCGACCAGGGTCTGGGTATGGATGGCCTCGATCTCCGGCACGATCAATTGCGGCCGTTCGGCCGCGATCAAAGCGCGGATGGCCTGGCCGTCGAGCATGTCGAGCACGTGGCTGCGATGGGCGACCTGCATCGCCGGCGCGTTCGCATAACGGTCGGCCGCGATCACCTCGACCCCGAACCGCTGCAGTTCGATCGCCACTTCCTTGCCGAGCTCGCCCGAACCGAGCAGGAGCACGCGGAAAGCGTGCGGGGACAGCGGCGTGCCGAGCGTGGTCATGCGGAATCCTCGTAAAACCATGGGGTGGATGAGCCTAGTCTAACTTTCCGGGCTATCGGCGCGGCGCCGGACTATGGCCACAGCATCGCCCATGCGATGCTGTGGCCATGCCCTTCGCCCGTCCTCGGCCCGCGTCGCGCGCCGTCGCCCCCGCACCGCAGTCCAGCCACGCCCGCCGCCCCCGTGCGGCGCGACGGCTGGCGCTGCTGTTGGCGGCGACGCTGCTCGCGGCGTGCACGGGCGAACCCGAGGCGCCCCCGCACGGCAGCAGCCAGCTCGCCGGCATGATGCTCGACCCGCAGTTGTCGGAGATCAGCGGCCTGGCCGCCTCGCGCCGCCATCCCGGCGTGCTGTGGATGCACGACGACGGCGGCAATCCCGAGCGCCTGTTCGCGGTCGCCGACAACGGCGACCGGCTGGCGACCCTGCGCATCGAAGGCGTCACCAAGACCGACTGGGAAGACATCGCCGCCTTCGAGCTCGACGGCCGCCAGTACCTGCTGATCGCCGACACCGGCGACAACGGCGGTCTGCGCCGCAGCCTGCAACTGCATGTGATCGAAGAGCCGGCGAAGATCGAGAACGCGCGCCTCAAGCCGGCCTGGTCGATCGCTTTCCGCTGGCCCGACGGCGCCCGCGATTGCGAGGCGGTGGCGGTCGACATCGCCCGCAAGCAGGTCCTGCTGATCTCCAAGAAGCGCCAGCCGCCGGAGCTGTTCTCGCTGCCGCTGATGCCGGCCGGCAACGCCCTGCAGACCGCGACCCGGCTTGGCGGCCTGGCCGGCATCCCCGAACCCGATGCGCAACTGCGCCGCAGCAACCCGACCCGGGCCAAGCTGCAGGGCCAGGTCACCGCCGCCGATATCTCCCCCGACGGCAACACCCTGGCGGTGATGACCTACCGCTACCTGTTGCTGTACCCACGCCAGCCGCGCCAAAGCTGGGCCCAGGCCGTCGCCGGCCAGCCCCGGGTCAGCGACTTGCCCTGGCTGCCGCAGGCCGAAGCGCTGGGTTGGTCCGCCGACGGCCGCAGCCTTTACGCCACCGGCGAGTTCATCCCGGCGCCGCTGTACCGGATCACGCCCTGAGGGCATTCGCACCGCGCTACGGGTACCCGGCGTTTCCCTGGCGGGGCCATGGCCGCGATTCCACCCGCCCTCGTCGATCCAAACGGCTTCGCCCTGCCTGCCGGGCCCGTGCCGCCCTTTCCGACGATCGGGCATTCCAGACCTGATATCAATCTGATATCAATATGTTTGGACAACGAGCGAGACGGACGCCATGAAAGAGAACCCCACCCAATCCCTCTCAGGCATTCCGGTCCTGCTGGGCTGCCTCGGCCTCGGCGCGATTGGCGCCTATGCCTTCCTCGGCGGCGTCGCCAGCGAAAGCGGGGCCAGCGTGATCGTCGCGATCCTGGCCGGCGCCCTCGCCTTCTGTCCGGCCTGTACAAGATCGAGCCCAACCAGGCCGCGGTGCTGAGCCTGTTCGGCAAGTACGTCGGCACGGTCAAGGACAACGGCCTGCGCTGGAACAACCCGCTCTACGCCAAGCGCAAGGTCAGCCAGCGCATCCGCAACTTCGAAAGCGGCAAGCTCAAGGTCAACGAGCTCGACGGCAGCCCGATCGAGATCGCCGCGGTGATCGTCTGGCAGGTGGTCGATTCGGCCGAAGCGGTCTACAACGTCGACGATTACGAAACCTTCGTGCACATCCAGTCCGAGTCGGCGCTGCGCGCGATGGCCACCAGCTACCCCTACGACCAGCACGAAGACGGCCAGTTGTCGCTGCGCAGCCATGCCGCGGAGATATCCCTGCACCTACAGCAGGAACTGCAGGACCGCCTCGCCGACGCCGGCGTCAACGTGATCGATGCGCGCATCAGCCACCTCGCCTACGCGCCCGAGATCGCCCATGCCATGCTGCAACGCCAGCAGGCCAACGCGGTGATCGCCGCGCGCACGCGCATCGTCGCCGGCGCGGTCGGCATGGTCGAAATGGCCCTGGCCGAACTGCAGAAAAACGGCGTCGTGCAACTGGACGAAGAGCGCAAGGCGCACATGGTCAGCAACCTGTTGGTGGTGCTGTGCAGCGACCGCGGCGCGCAGCCGATCGTCAACGCCGGCAGCTTGTACTGAGCAGGCTCCGATGACCCTCCACGACTACCTCGTCCCCATCGCGATGGCGGTCAGCGCCGTACCGATCCTGGTTTCGGCGGTACTGGTCGCGCGCGGCAACCTGCACCTGATCAATGGCCTGGACGCCTCGCGCCTGCCCGACCCGGCCCGCACCGCGGCGAAACTCGCCCGCCTGCTGGCGACGACCGGCGTGGCCATGCTGCTCGGCGGCGCCGGCTTCTACTGGGCCGGCGACAACGAAGGCCGCATCGCTCTGGTCGTGGTCGCCCTGCTGCTGGCGGTCAACGGCCTCGCCGTCGCCTTGATCCTCGCGATCAGCGCTGCGCGCCGCAGCTATCGCGACCGCCCCGGCGGCGGCGAAGGGACGCGCCGGCGGTGAGCGAGAAGAAGGCCTATCCGCTGCGCATCAATGCCGAGGTGCTCGCCGCCGTGCAGCGCTGGGCCGACGACGAGTTGCGTTCGCTCAACGCCCAGATCGAATATGTCCTGCGCGACGCTCTGCGCAAGAATGGGCGGCTGCCGCGCCAGGACACCCCGACTCCCGAGGAAGACCCATGACCCAGAAGTGGAAACATCAAGTCGTCGAGCTGACCTATCAACTGTTCGAGTCGCCGATGCGGCAACGCATCCAGGAAGAACTCGACAAACGCGGCGAGCAGGGCTGGGAACTGGTGTCGGTCGAGCACGACCCGAGCATTCTCGGCACCCGCCTGTATTTCAAGCAACCGGCCTGACGGCACCATCGGCGAACGTGGCGCGACGCGCCCTCGCCGGCTAATCTGAGCGCATGCGCGGCCACGGCCACCTCCTGATCAATACGCCCGAGATCGAACTCTGGCCGGGCGGTCTGCNCAGCAACCACGACGCCCGCGCGCTGTCGCGTGCGCGGCACGTGCTGCGACGCAAGCGCGACGGCCGTTTCCTCGCCGCCGACCTGCCCGAAGGTCTGTTGCCGCTGGTCCACCGGCTGATCCACGAAGACGGCATCGGCCACGCCCTCGATGCGCTCGACGCCATCGTCGAATACCGCCGCGAGGGACTGCTGCGAATCCACGAGCTGCCGCTAGATCGGATCGAGGAGCGGCTGTCCGCACTCGGCCTGGACTGCGACGGCTACGAAGCGCGAACCGGCCTGGGCCTGATCGCCGAACCCGACCGCCTCGCCTACGCCGGCGTCGACCGCTTCCGCCGGCCGCTGTGGCTGCATCCCGGCGCCGCGCGTGCCTGGAGCCACCTGCGCCAGGCCGCCGTGCACGATGGTATCGTCCTCGATGCCATCTCCGGCTATCGCAGCCACCATTACCAACTCGGCATTTTCGAGCGCAAACTCGCGCGCGGCCTCGGCGTCGACGAGATCCTCACCGTCAACGCCGCCCCGGGCTACAGCGAACACCACAGCGGCCTCGCCCTCGACATCGGCACCCCCGGCGAACCGCCGGCCGAAGAGTCCTTCGAGCACACCCCCGCCTTCGCCTGGCTGCGCGACAACGCCGGCGGCTACGGCTACGTCATGAGCTACCCGCGCGACAACCCGCACGGCATCGTCTACGAGCCGTGGCACTGGCGTTACGACGCGAAATAATCCGCACGTGGCTGCAAGTCAGCGATGAAAGACGGCCATCGCCGCGCGGGACATCGACAATGCCCAGAGTCGACGCGCGCTCAATCCTGCGAACGGTTGGTCCTGGCCTTGGCGGCCTCGGAAAAATCCGCGATCCGCCACAGGTACAGGCTGGCGTAACTGCGATACGGCCCCCAGCGTTCGCCGAGTTCGGCCAAGGCCTTCGGCGCCGGCATCTCGTCGAGCTTGTCGACGCGCTGCGCGCCCTTGCGTATGCCCAAGTCGTCGACCGGCAGGATGTCGGGGCGGCCGAGGCGGAACATCAGCATCATCTCGACCGTCCAACGGCCGATGCCGCGGATCGGCACGAGCGCGGCGATGATGGCGTCGTTGTCCATCGTCGCCATGCGCCGCAGGTCCGGGATCTCGCCGCGCGATTCGCGCGCCGACAGATCGCGCAGCGCGAGCAGCTTGTTGCCGGACACGCCACAGGCGCGCAGCGCCGCGTCGTCGCAACGGCCGAGGGTGTCGTAATGCAGGCGGTCGCTTCCGATCGCCGCTTCGACCCGGCCGACGATGGTCGAGGCGGCCTTGCCGCTGAGCTGCTGGAACAGGATCGCCCGCGCCAGCGCATCGACCGGGTCGAAGCGCTGGCGCCAACGCGGATCGGTCGGGATCGGACCGTTCTCCAGCCGATCGACCTTCTTCATCCATGCGCCGAGCTTGCGATCGCGCTTGCTCAGATAAGCGTGCGCGGCCTCGGCGTCGAACCCCCGGACATGTCGCGGCATCTCAACGTCTCAGCGCATCGGCGGCGTAGACCAGCCACGCCAGGATCATCAGGCTGCCGCCGTAGGGCAGCAGACGGGTCGAAGCGCCGAAGAAATATGCCGCCGCCAGTCCGCCGGAAAACACCAGCACGCCGACGAGCAAGGCCAGCAGAGCGACCCGTGCCAGCGTACGCCGAGCGATCGGCGCCAACGCGGCCAGGGCCACGCCGTGCCCGAAAGCGAACACCGCCGCCGTCTGCAATCGCGATTGCGCCGCCGGATCGGCGACGTGCGCGGCATAGGCCGACAAGGCCACCGCCAGAGCGGCCAGCACCGCACCGGCCGCGGCCAGCGCACGCGCTCCGCCGGGTGCGGATGCCGATGAAGAAAGTTCGCGCGAGGAAGAATTCATGCGTTCGGGAACCTCAGTGCAGGGCGACAGACGCCAAGCCTGCGCCGCCGGATGAGCACGATAGCAGCCAAGGCCGATGGCGGCGCGGGCGTGGCTATGCGGATGTTGCGGATGGGGGATCGTCGGAGTGGGCTCGGCCATGCTGAGTCGGCTGTGTTCGTATCCGACGCGGGCGCGTTGCCGTTGCTTTGCTTCGGCTGTGCGTAGCTTCGCACTAGCGAAGGCAGTCGAAGACCCAGAGGGCGGCCCGCATGGATGCGGGCCGTTTTTCATCGGGACAGGGATGTCCCGTATGAAAAATCCCTGCGTCGGCATCGC
>NZ_JBQEOE010000061.1:0-21102 GCF_052045105.1 Lysobacter sp. 22409
TTGGGCGTCCCGCTCGCCTTCCTCTACGCCGAAACCGACACCATGGCCGAGGCCATCCTGACCTTGGGCCTGTTGTCCAAACCCGAGCAACGCAAGGCGTGGCCGACCTCAAAGCGCGGCTGGCGCAGGCGGGCACGCAGGGCGGTAGAAGCTAGCCCCCTGGCTCTGGCGGGTGGGGCTAAGATCCGTACAGGATCAGGATAGGGAGGTCTGCTGCTATGACTTCAAAGAGCACAGCGATCGTAGGGTTCATCGCGAACCTGATGCCGCTGTATGTACGAGAACGCGTCGGGGACGACTGGTGCGCTCGGTCCTTGATCGACGGAACTCTGATCCTTCCGGTTGACGAGGAGGCCTCCGGTGTCGCCCCCGTCCAAGAAGAGGGGTGGGTGCGCGTCCACTGGCAAGGCGACCCCGGTCGAGAGACTGAGACGCTTGGCTCTCACATGGCTTCGCTCGCGCTAGTTCGTTATATCGAAATGCAAAGTCTGGGGCAGCCCGCTAAGCGGGTTGCGTCGGAGTTCGAGTTTATGGCGTCCCATTTCTCGTTCAAGACCGAATGCTCGTTGGATATCCCTCGCGAGGCCGACGTATCCCCTGACTTGATTTCACTTCTCAAAACGACAGTTGGGCGTTGGGGCGAGAGAGCTGTCTTTGCTGCACTCATGAAGGCTCTTGGGGGGTAAAGCCACGGCGAAAGCCTACGGGCTTGAGCGCGCAGCAACAATGTTCCCACCCGGTGTTTCGGCTATCTCAACCGACCTCACGCACTCGGGCTTGGCTGCGTCCGCAGATAACGTCACTGACATCCCTCGGCCGGTGGCCAGGTAGATGCCGGTGCGCCGGTAGTGGTCGAGTTGAGTCGGCTCGGGCCGCGCTAGCGAAACCGCGAGTCGCACCGGCACGCAGGGCGCCGTGGCGAACTCCGCCATCAGATGGCCCCCCTCTTCCAACCGCAGATAGCGTTGCACCACGTACCCATCCCGTAGCGCCACCGGCATCTGTTGGAACGTGCGTTCTGCGGCCGAAGCAGGAACGGGCGTAGGAATGCGTCGCTGTAGCGCATCGGCAAGCCGATCGAAGCCGCTGGGGCCTTCGATCAGCGGCAAGGTGAAGAAATCTTCGATCCGGTTGCCTACGCTGTAATCAAGCGATTGCGGGCCGCCGGCTACCGTGGCGCAGGCGACAAGCAGCAACTGGACAAAACACATTGCCAGACGGTGCCCGGATGTCTTCATCGTCTTCTCCTTGAATCAGCGATCAGGCTAGTGCCGAATCGGTGCGGACGGGAAGGGATGGCGTACACGTTGAGGTTTAGTGCGATATCGGTGCTTCAAGCGCAACTGCGGGTATCGCGTAGCCGGGGACAGGACGATGGGGCAGAATGCGACCAAGCCATGGACCTGAAAATGACCATAGGCAACAGTGGCAGGCATAAGGAGCGTGCAATGCGCAGAGCCAAGCGGATAGTAGTTGCGACATGGCTGGGGATGTTGCTCATCCCATGCGCCGTATTGGTCGCCGGCCCATGAAGTCCATGACGTTTCCACGCGGTAGCGTCGTTCCGCTATTGCTGTGTTCGATGACGGCCAGCGCCTGCGCGCTCACCCCAGATGACAAGAAAGCTACGGGGAGTCTCGGCCCGATGTCGGCCGATACCTACAAAATCAGCCGGGCGAGCGAGTATCCCGAACTGACAGCCGAGGAAGCCGGGCGACGGGTTCTGAACCTGGTCGACGGGCTCGGGTCGTTGGACGAGCTTTCGTTGGGGCGCGTGATCGAGCGAACCAGAATTCCGCTCAAGTACGCCCCGGCCGGCAAGGTGCATGCCTTCGCCGTAGAACTGGCCCAGGAGGCTGGGTTCTATAACGTCATCTATCGTGACAAGGGCGGGCGGCGCTTCGTTGAAATACGGTACGAGGCGCCTGACAAGCCGGGGGCGGCCGACGCATTTCCTTGCGCACTGGGTACTGCCGAGGTGGCGGAGCGTCTGAAGACGCTGGGCTATGGCATGAGCACCGACGTTGATGAGATCGGCCGCACCCTCGAACACGTCTTCAGTCGAGGCGATGTGCGAGTGCGGATCGTGCCGAGCCAACACAGCATGTCCAGTCCGATCGGAACAGATACCTGTGTGGAAGTGTTGACCATTCTCGCGAAGGATTGACAGAAGGCTTGAGAAACTTGGACGAAGCTAAGAACCCCGGTGATCGAATTCATGAATGTGTCTTTGTCGCACCGGACCGCACTACTTGTGGTTCTCTATGCGTTGCAGCAGGGTTCCCGTCTGCCCGCCACATCTGAGAGCCGAGCGGTGCATGGAATGCGCAACTTTGAGTTTCGCCCCTTTCAACCGGTAGGCCGATTGGCTAGGCAACCCGGCGCGCTTCGCGCAATGGTGTTGGAGCCTCAGTGGCTCCAGACAGGTCTCGGCTCAACACGCGCTCGCTTCGCGATCAACCGGATATCACGATCCTTGTTGGCGGCGATGGTTCTCGTGCTAGGCAACGCGTGCACACACAAGCCCACAGTCAACCCATCCGTCCCTCCCAAGGAGCCGCATGGCATGACGTCGACCGAACCTTTTCGGAGCAACTCGCTTGCCGAGTACCCCGAGCTGACCCCGTTGGAAGTCGGCAATCGGGTGCTTCGGCTGTTGGATGGTTTGAAAACCACCGATGGTTTGACGCTTGATGAAGTAGCAGCCAAGACCGGGCTCCCACTGAAGTACGAGCCCCGGGGCAGGGCCCATGCGCTGATCATCAAACAGCAGGACTCGCCCTGGTTCTACAGTGTGGTCTATCGCGGCGCCAACCCGCCTATAGCGGTCGAACTGAATTATGCGTACGGCGGCGATGCCCCGCCGCCCGGGGAGCCGCGGTGCGGCTTGGAGTTGGACGTGGTGGCTAAACGGCTGAAAGATAATGGCTTCATGATGCGAATCGATGAGGATGGGATAGGCCAACCGCTCGCCTACATCTTTCGTCGCGACCGCGTTGATGTGATGGTGTTTGTGGCTTCGGACGCACCAGGGGAGCGGTCCGCAGCGCCGAGTCTGTGTATCGGCCAACTGATGATTACTTCGGCGGATTGAGCTCAACAGGCTAAGGACAGAGCGCCCATTGCAGCCTCAGAAGTGTGCCTAGTTCACGATTGCTTGTAGACAAAACGCGTTAACGATGCGGTTCATCAGAGTACGCATTGTTTCCATGGCCAGGGCTGGCGTAACCTCGGCCATGATTTCGAAGTCATAGGCATTGGGCAGGCATGGACGGGCCGCGAAACTTACGCATGAAGCGACCACCGCGGTGGGCATGGCTCGTGCTAGGTGCATTGCCCGCAGCCTTCCTCGCCTCGCCCTGTTTCGCTTATGCGCCGCCAACTTCCGTGTCAGGCTCTGCTCCAGCCGAGGGGCCACCCGACACGACGCCGGCTGATACCTATCGCATCAGCGCACTCTCCGAGCATCCGGACCTAACCCCTGAGGAGGCCGGCCGCCGAATGTTGCGGCTACTTGACGGGCTGGGTTCCATGGATGAGCTGACGACCGAACAGGTGGTCCTCAGAACGGGTCTGCCCCTGAAGTACGCACCCAAGGGAAAGGTCTACGCGTTTACGATTCAGATGCCTGACTCGCCTTGGTACTACGGCGTGACCTATCGCGACGAACGCGAAGCCAAGATGATCGAGCTGGAGTACTCGTACCCTGAGGGCAGCGCGCCTAGAGCACCCTTATGCGCTATGACAGTCGACGACTTAGCAAAGAAATTCAAGAAGGATGGCTTCTCCCTATGGATCGACGTGGACGAGTTAGGGCAGGCCTTGGCCTACTACTTCAAGCGTTCGCCACTTAGGGTTCGGGTGGTGCCGGGCGCAAGCGTTACTAACAACGAGACTGGAACGTATCGCTTATGCGTATCGCAGTTGATGATTACCAAAGCGAATTGAGGCCGTGCGGAAGCATATGAAGATCCTAATCAATTCCTCAGTGGTTTCGTTGCTGCTACTGAGTACCGGTAGCACCCTGTTAGCTGCTTGCGCCCATGCCACGTCGGTTGGCGCGATAGAGAATTCATCTGCCAAGGAGGCTTCCGGCATGACCTCAACCGAGACCTATAAACCGCAGCTTGCCAGCGACTACCCGGAAATCACGCCCGAGGAAATGGGGCGGCGCTTCCTGAAGTTGGTCGATGGGCTTAAGACGATCGACGACCTGACTCTCGAACGTATCATCGAGCAGACCAAACTGCCGATGAAGTACGCCCCGTTGGGCAAGGTGCACTCCTTCACCATCCACGAGCCGAAGTCTGGCTGGTACTACGGAGTGGACTTCTATCAGGACCCGGGCTCCGGTAGAAAGACGGCGCGCTTGGTATTCGGTAACCCGGCTGATAAAGAGGCCGACATGGGGCCGGTTTGCGGCATGAATTTCGCTGCGTACGCTTCCGCTCTGCAGGGAATGGGTTTCACGATGGCGGACACCCGGGATGAGCTCGGGCGGGTCGAAGACTATCGCTTCTATCGTCCTAAGATCAGCGTGATGGTGGCTCATCGATATCAGGCACGTTCACCGGAAGAGAAGTTAACCCTCTTCTGCGTGGAGTCGATATCGATTCATGCGGCGAACTGATCATGGCGAATCCGAATGATCAATTGGAAGCCGCGATCGGCAAGCTGGCAGCGCAGCCAGGCGTAACCTCAGATCAGGTGATGCAGTTAAGAGCCGCGATTGTGGCCGATGCTCAGCTACTGTCCCTCCTGAATCAAGATGCCCAGGCGGGGCATTTGCGAGGTTTCGCCTTGCAAGGGGCGGGTGGCCCGGCCAATCTGATCGGGACGTACGACTTGCAATCCGGCGTGGTGACCTTGCCACTGTCAAGCCTTCGGTCGACTGGCGTAGACCCGACGTCCGATCTTGCTGGTGCATTGAAGCTACAGGACATGTCGCTCAGATTCGGGCACAGCGTCTATAAGGATTTGTCGGGCCACCAGCAAGTTGTCACCCAGGAAATGGTCGACAACCTTCAGGGCAGCATTAATAGCTCGCCTGTTCTGGCTCAACAGGTCCAGAGTGCGGTGACTGCGGGGCCGAAGCCGCATCTGGAGAATTTCGCCATTTCGCCCGCGGAAGCGGGGTTGGGCGGAAGTTACGACGGAGTCAGCAAGACCTTGAGCTTGCCAGCGGTTGTTCTGCAGGCTGCAACGAGCACGAATACACAGGGGCGGTTCGATAGCGACAATTTGGCTTTCACGATTGCTCATGAAGTGCAACATGGGTTCAATCACGCAGGTAGGATGGCGGCGCTGGCTGCATTCGATAGGGACGTTACGCTGATCGCGCAGGATAGCAATCCGATCAATGACTATACGGTTCCTATCGAGAACCGTATCCAATCGGCCCGAGAAGATGAAGCCAAGGCTCAGATTGCAGCTTGGAATGCTCTAATCAGTAAGCATCAGCAAACGGGTTCGGCAAATCTGGAGAGTATCTACGGATTGCAAACAACGCGAGTGAACGACTTTCTAGAGTACGACGTCGCGGCAAAGCAGGTTGTCCCAAAGGCTGGCTTATCGCTCAACAACGATCTCACCTTGTCGGAAACTCCAGGTAATGTCGTTGCTACTGGGAAGCACTACTTCGATAAGTTTCCAAAAGGGCAGGCGGGTGTTCCCGTCGAGCAGACGTCGACATTAGGACCGCATCGGGAAGCAGATAACATCAACTACAGTGGCAGGGGCGCGATTTCAAGGGCGATCACGATCGATCGAGCCTATGCGCATCCGGTCGATGGCGTTGCTCCTCAGATGCATATAAACATGAAGCAGCTGCGCCTGGAGGAGCGCTTGATCGAGCGCTTAGGCCTAGGCATCACTCCGAATCCGAGTCAGCCGCAGGCTTACTACGACACTAGCCAGAATCCGCCGACGCTGCACCATTTCGAGCATACGAAAACCGGTCCGAATCTGAATCAGCATGTGCCTCTGGAGCTGCCCGGTGCCGAGGTTTTATCTGCGCCGAGGGCGCTTAGTCCGGCGCAATCGGGCCACCCCGACCACACGCTGTACTCGCAGATCGTCGCGCAGGTGAAGGAACAGGATCGCGTCAATGGGCGCAGTTGGGATCAGGTCAGCGAGCGGTTGAGCGCAAGCCTGTTGTCACTGGCGAAGGACAGCGGCCTGACCCGCGTCGACCACGTAGTCTTCAGCCAGAAGACCGACCGCGTTGCCGCTGGCGAGAACGTCTTCGTCGTGCAAGGCCGGCTGGACGATCCTGCTCATGTGCGCGCGCATATGAAGACCGAGGCGGCGGTACAGATGCCCGAAGCCGCATCGTTCCAGAAGGTTGAAGCGATGAACGAAAGATCGGCACAGGAGGCATTAAATGCGCCGCAGTTCCATCAAGCTCAAGATGAAGTGCAGAAGAATCCTGGCATAAGTCGATAGCCTTTAATGGGGCACAATATTCCGCTATGGCGTCGCCCGTATCTGGCCGGAATGCGGGTGACGAAGGAGGAAATATGGAATCCACGCGACAACTATCGTGGTGGTTTGCAGTCAGCTATGTTCTGAGCTCTGGTGTCGCTTCCCTGGTCAGTCCTGCACTGGCAGCTGATGCCGCGTACCGGACTCAAGAGATGGCTGAGGAGCCCAGCAATGCCGGGGCCAGCGCAGATTGCTCCGTAGTTTCCGAGATCGAGCCGCGCGAAGCATGCTTCGCTGCGAAGAGTGATGCAGAGATCGCGGAATGCGAGCGAGTCCGTATGCATGCCTGTAAGCCTTATAAGGAAATGCATGCATTGGATCGTGAATTGATCAAGGCGAGTCGTGACGTTCTGAGTCGGGCGCTCAGACAGTACGCATCCTATGTCGGCGGCGACGAAGCCTACCTCGACGATTTGTCCAGCCGGATGCAGACGTCAGATCGAATGTGGAGGGCATATCGAGATGCCGATTGTCGACTGGAGCCTTTCCTTCAAGGCATGTCTCGTCAAGAAGCTGATGGTCTCAGCGAGGCTTGCCGGGTCGAACGCACAAAGGCACGACTGCGCCAATTGCGTCAGCTCGCAGAGCCCTTGACGTCTGGGGAATAACTCAAGGATCGAGTCTATGCCCGTGTGGGCGGTGACCTCCAAGATCCAACAGCAAAAAAAACCGGGCCGCTTTCGCGGCCCGATTCGTATCTATCGCAGGTCTATTGCTTTACTCACTCAACAAACCGCGCCGTCCCCACGTCGTACCACGGGGTGCACAGCAACTGGCGGCCGGTGCTGGTGTCGCCGGTGGCGGTCCAGATGGGGCCGTGGTTGGTCTTGACCGGGTTGCGGAACTGCTTTTCGTCGAACGGCGCCACCGCGACGCACCAGCGCACGCGCTTGGGGGCGCTGGTGCCGGTGAAGCGGTGCACGAACTGATCGGCGAGTTCGCCGCCGGGCTTCAGTTCGACGACGAGCGGGGCGGAACCGAGCGGGTCGGCCGCGGCGGTGGCCGAGGGGGCGCCGGGGGCGTGCAGCAGCACGGTGCCGCCGTCTTGCTGTTCGACGCGCGGTGCGCCGACCGGGCCGGGGTTGAAGGTGGCGCCGGCGCGGTCGCCGTACACGCCGCGGTCGAACACGGCCAGGGCGCGGTCGGCGCTGCCGTTGCGCAGGCGGTAGCGCACCAGCAGGGTGTTGGCGTCGGCGCTGTAGTGGAACTCGGCGTGCAGGCTCGCTTCCTGGCCGTCCTGCACGCGCAGGCGGGTGTCGGCGGTGGCGGTGGTGGTGTCGGGCTGAGCGTTCATTCGGGTGTCTTCTGCAGGATGCGGTAGGCCATGCGCGCAGGCGGCGGCCAGCGAGGCGGCGAACACGGCGGAGGCCTTGAGCGCGTATCGCGGGCGGGCGGCGGTCGTGTGCTTCGCTGTCATCGGGCGGGTCTCGGCATGGGTCGTTGATTCACAGATGGGTGTGGGCGCGCCGCGCAGGCCCTGGGGCTGCGCGCGGCGGTCGCTCATCGGCGCATGCCGCCGGCGCTTTGCGCCGGTTCGGCCTGGGTTTGCTGCTGCGCCTGGGCCTGCGTTTCCGCCTGGGCTTGTTGCTCCTGGCGGTCGACGGCGTGGATGGCTTCGTGGCGCATGGCCTGCCCGGGCGGCTGCTCGGCCAAGGCGCGGGTGGCTTCGCGGGTGGCGCTGCGGTCGCCGGTTTCCATCGCCTGCAACAGCGCGTCCAGGTGGGCGTGGCTGTGGTTGTGCCCGCCGTTGGGGTTGGCGCCGGTCGCGCTGGGGTTGCCCGGGGCCGAGAACGCGCTCTTGGCGTCGACGCTGTAGTCCGGACGTCGCGTCAGGCCCATCTCGTCGCGCATGCCGTTTTCGGTCAGGTTGCGCGGGTTGGTCTTGGTGTCCGGCGTGGCCGCGTTGTGGTCGAAGTCGAAGGCGACGCCGCTGTTGTCCAGGCCGACCGCCTGGCGCTCGAAGTTGCGCACGCTGCCCGAGTCCGGGCCGGTGCCGCTGTACACGCCCTGCTGCAGGGTACCGCCGGTGATGTTGTAGGCGTGCGACATCTCGTGGTGCAGCACCACGGTGGGCGTTTCGAAGAAGTCGCTGTGGAACGAGGGGTTGTAGCTGATCACCGAATCCATGCCGGCGCCGCGCGTGGTCACGCCGGTGGCCGGGTCGGTCTGCAGGAAGGCGTCGTTGGTCAGCGAGGGGCCGGCGTAGCCGTTCATCTCGTTGCCCAGCTCGGTGATGCTGACGCTGTGGCCGGTGCCGATGGCGGGGCTGGCGTTGCGGTCCAGCTCGCTGAGCATTTCGCGGCCGTTGTTGGACGAGCGCAGCATGTCCAGGTCGGCTTCGACGCGCTGGCGGAAGGCGTCCGACGAGCCGGCGGCGACGGTGACCGTGGCGCCGACGTTGGTGGTCATGTCGACTTCGACCTGGGTGTTGCGCGCGCCGCGAGCCGCGGTGACGGTGTCTTCGCCGCTCTGGCCGTAGACGGTGTCGCGGCCGGAACGGTTGTCGACCGTGTCGGCGCCGGCGCCGGTGTAGACGCGGTCGTTGCCCTGGCCGCCGCGCAGGATGTCGTTGTCCTGGCCGCCGGACAGAATGTCGTTGCCCTGGCCGCCTTCGAGGGTGTCGTTGCCGCGCCCGCCTTCGAGGTAATCGCGGCCTTGGCCGCCGCGCAGGATGTCGTTGCCGTCGCCGCCGTAGACCACGTCGTTGCCGCCGCCGGCGTCGATGGTGTCGTTGCCGGTGTTGCCGAACACGTCGTCGCGGCCAAGGCCGGTGCTGATGGTGTCGTCGCCGGC
Organism: Lysobacter sp. 22409; assembly: GCF_052045105.1. Taxonomy (NCBI): domain Bacteria; kingdom Pseudomonadati; phylum Pseudomonadota; class Gammaproteobacteria; order Lysobacterales; family Lysobacteraceae; genus Lysobacter; species Lysobacter sp. 22409. Next base: position 9,277 of record NZ_JBQEOE010000061.1, read on the forward strand.
GCCGCCGTCGACGCGGTCGCGCCCGCGGCCGGTGGTGATGGTGTCGTTGCCGTTGCCGCCCTGCACGTCCATGTTGACGCGCACGTTGGGGCCGGCGTGGATGATGTCGTTGCCGTCGCCGCCGCGCACGCCGAGCTGCTGCTGGGCGGCGAGGGTGATCTCGTACGGCTGGCCGTTGATCTGCACGTCGAGCACGCCGTTGGCGCGCTGGCTGACCTGCACGTTGTCGTCGCCGGCGCCGCCGTTGATGACGAGCAAATCGCTGAACTGGTCGCCGCCGGTCACTTGTTCACGGCTGATGACGATGTCGCCCTGGCGGAACAGTTCCTGCGAGACGATGCCCTTGCCGTCGGGGGTGCTGCGCGACAGATCGGGCGGCGGACTGCCGGGTGGGACGGTACCGCCGTTGATGACGGTGGGAGTGGGGCCTGCCATAGAGATTCTCCTTGGCGTTGAAAGGCTGACGAATGGGTAAGGCGCTCGGCGCAGCCGTGTTCCTGCCGAGCGGGTTGGATTCGCCGACTATAGGCGGACTGTGGGAGCGAAGGAAATCGGGGTCTCCGACCGACGCGACCAACGGTCCGGCCCGGGTGGGCGAGGCGCTGCCCCAGTCAGGCATAGGGGCCTGAAGTGGGAGCGCAGTCACAAGAAACGCGGTGGGTTCGGCGATCCGGCCAAGCCGGCCGCATCGATGGCCCGGCAACGCGCCTGTTCAGGGATATCAATGCCTGGCGCCTGCGAATGTCGGCGCGCTGCCCGTGGGGCTTCAATGCGCGGAGCTTTGCGGCTCGTGCGCGGCTGAACAGGCCGCCGGCCTTGCCGTATCCTGCCGCCCCATGCCCACCTATATCGCCTTGCTGCGCGCCGTGAATGTCGGCGGCACCGGAAAGCTGCCGATGGCCGAATTGCGTGCGATGTGCGAGGCCGCCGGCTTCGAGGACGTGCGCACCTACATCGCCAGCGGCAACGTGCTGTTCCGCACCGCCATGACCGCGAAGCGTGCGCAGGCGGCCTTGGAGCAGCGCTTGGCCGCGTATGCCGGCAAGCCGGTCGGGGTGATCGTGCGCACCCCGGCGGAGATGGCGCGCGCGTTGGCCGCGCAACCGTTCGTGGGCGCCGCGCCGAACCGCGCGGTGCTGATCTTTCTCGACGCGCCGCCGCCGGCCGATGCGTTGGCTGCGGTCAAGCATCGCAACGGCGAACAGATCGCCCTGGGCGAACGCGAGATCTACGTGCACTACGGAGAGGGCATGGCCGATTCCAAGCTCGTTATCCCCGCGGCCAAGGTCGGCACCGCGCGCAACTTGAATACGGTGGCGAAGTTGATCGAGATGGCGGGCGGTTGAGGGGCGCTGTCTTCACTGTCGTTTGCAACCGGCCTGGCATCGGCACCCAATTCTGAAAGGACTCGGATGAAACACCGCATTGCGCTTTGCATTGGCGTGGCTGCCTATCGGCCCGCGAAGGCTGCCCTGCCCAATCCGGTCAACGATGCCAAGCGCATCCATGCCGCGCTGCGGTCGCGCGGGTTCGACTCGACCTTGCTGACTGATCCGACGGCTGCGGAGCTGAGGGCGGCGTTGGATGCTTTGCGCGCCAGAGTCGACGGCTACGCTGGCGACCGCGTCTTCAGCGTGGTGCACTACGCCGGGCATGCGGTCGAGATCGGCGGCTACGGCGTGTTGATGCCGGTTGATTCGGTGTTCCCTGCGACCCCGCTGAGCCTGGATTGCGGCGGGGTTTCGGTGCTGGAGGTCGTCGACGCGCTGAAGGCAGGGCACGGCCCGAAGGTGGTGACGATCGACGCCTGCCGCGACGCGGCGCTGGGGTGGGACCCGCAGCAGATGCTCGATTTCACGCGTATCAGCACGCGGGAAACGCAGCGGCTGAAGCGGGCCGCGCAGGCCGACGACGTCGTCATCGCCTACTCGACCAGTGCCGGGCAGCCGGCCTACGACGGGACGGGCGGCAACAGCACCTATTGCAAGAAGTTCGAAGCGGCGTTGTTGCGGCACGATGCGACCATCGTCGAAAGCCTGGGCCAGTGCGGGCAGGAGGTGATTACCGAGAGCCACGCGCAGCAACGGCCCTGGATCTATACCACCGTCAGTGGCCGACCCGGTTTCAGCGACCTGCCGGTGTATGCGCTGGCGTGGTCGGCGGCGCTGCACCATCCGATGCTGTCTAGCACGCGTCTGCAGGAACGCGAGATGGATGCCGCAGTCGTGGTGAACGGCGAGGGACGTATGCAGTTGGTGAGGGACGGGGTCGTCCGCCGCTTCGTGGAGCATCCGAAGAAGTACACCGTAGCTACCGCCCGGGAGGACGAAGTGCTGCTCGCCGGGTCGAATGCCTTCGTGTCGCTGCAGGTGTCCGAGCCCGAGCGGGACTCGCCGTTGACGCCCGATGCGAAGCTGAAAATCAAGTGCGTCGATCCCTTCGGTATCAGCCAATCGCCCGACGGCATTCATGCCGTCGTTTATGGGCATGGCGGCTACAGCGTCATGCGTCGCGAACACGGACGCTGGCGCCTGCTTTGCTCCGACAGCCGACCTTCCGATGTCTATGGCGCGATATTCCAGTCCAACGAGGTGCTGCTTCTGTGCGGAACTTCGGACTCGGTTTGCCGCCTGGACTTGAGTGCAGACAAGCCGCTGCGCACCGACATCCCGTTGGAGAGTCGCCAACACGTCTACGACCTGGCCTGGGTCGAACACACGAAGCACCTGGTAGGCGTTTGCGACGGAGGCGTGGTGATCCGGATCGATACGCAGACCGGCAAGGTCGAGCAGCGGTCCATGTTCGAATGGCCCAGCGTCGATGTGCCGGGTGCCTACGGCCGGCTGAGGCATCACAGGCTCTCGTCCGAGGATGCGAATTTCTTCCTGTCCGACCCGGAGCGGTTCGAAGCCGAGCGCGGCGAGAGCATCTGGCACGAGACCGGACACGGGGGCCGACGGCCGACCTACCACCTGGTTTGTTGCGCAATGACCAAGGACCCGAGATTGCTTGCGATAGGCGCCGACCAGGGGTTGGTGTTCCTGGTCGACGTCCGCACCTTCGAGCACGTGGCGACGCTCGATGCTGGCAGCGGTATCGGGGTCGGGCTGCGCTGGATGACCTGCTCGCAGTTCGACGGCGCCATCCATGCCTTGGGCAACGACGGGGTGATTCGCTGCTTCGAGCCGATCCCGCCTTTCGTATAAGGCGCCGGGCCGCGACCGCTATCCCGTTTGGGGCTGAATCCGGGCTCAAGCCGGTGTCGGAGCGGCCTGGTCTGCAGGCTCCGGCCGCTTCCGGCCTCCGGCCCGCCGTACTAGACTCCGTCCATGCGAAATCCACTGCAAGATCAATTGCTCAAGGCCGGCCTGGTCAAGAAGGCCCAGGTGTCCCAGGTCGCGCGCGAGCAGGCCAAACAGCGCCAGGGCAAGGCGCCGCCCGCGCCTACCGCGGAGCAAATCGAGAGCGAGCGGCTGCGTGCCGAACGCGCCGAGCGCGACCGCGCGTTGTCGGCCGAGCGCAACGCGCAGGCGAAGGCGCACGAGCTGCGTGCGCAGGTCCGCCAGATCGTCGACACCCACAAGGTCAAGCGCGAGGGCGAGATCGCGTACGGCTTCACCGACGAAGGCAAGATCAAGAACGTGTTGATCAACACCGCGCTGCGCTCGCAACTGGCGAGCGGCGCCCTGGTGATCGCGCGCCACGACCAGGGCTATGAGCTGCTGCCGCGCGCCGCCGCGGAAAAGGTGTATGCCCGCGACCCGTCGATGATCGTGCTGGATCATGCCGGGCCCAAGGCCGAAACGCCGCCGAGCGAGGACGACGAGTACTACGCCCAGTTCCAGGTGCCGGACGATCTGGTCTGGTAAGGCCTTCGCGATGGTCTGTGCAAGCTCATCGCACCGACATGCCCTGACGACCTGAAACCCTCGCCATGCATCCGCCCCGGCCGGTTAGCGCACGCACCTACCGCTTCGCCTTGCGTTCGATCGAAGACCGTTTCGGTGCCGGCAACTTCGACGATGCCGGCGATGCGATCGTCGCTGCGTTGCGCGATGCCTACGCTCAAGCCGAGCGCTGCGCCGTCGATTTCAGTTTCGACACGGCGCATGCCAACCCTTGGTTTCATGCGTTGGTGGTGGCGATAGATCCGTTGCCGGAGTCAGCACACGCAGGGTTCCTGGCACGGCTCACCGAAGTCGGCCTTCAGCCGGAAGGTCTCTAGATCTTCATGTGTCATCAAGCGCATTGCGCCTCTATGCGCGTTAGCAGCTGCTTGTTGCATCGGAAACTGTAGCGCCGACGACGTCGGCGCTACTTTCAGTTGCCGTTGTTGCGTGCACGCGCTTGACGTAGGCTTCGAGGCATAAGAACCGATCGAGTCGAGATCGGCGAGTCATCGCCATCGCCATCGTCGCGTAGTCCGAACTTTTCTTGCCATGGAGGCATCGATGCGCACCGAGTTCTGCATCTTCCCGCTAATACTGATGCTCGGGGTTTCCGCCTGCGGCGAGCACAAGCCCCGCGTGGACCGGATGACCGCGGAGCTGCAAGCCAAGTACAAGCGCAATCCGGCCCCGAAGCAGCCCTACCAGATCACCCTGACGCTGGCCGATGCACCGGGACCGTTCGCCAAGATAGAGGGCTCTGTCTACTATGAGGCGCGCGATTGCGACTACATGCCGGACCGGATCGCGGGCTTCTTCTTGACTCCGTCGATCAACCTGCCAATGAGCTATACCAAGGTCGACGAGACTTCTTACGTCGCCACGGTCCACGCCGATGCGATGCTCGACGAGGATTATCTTGGCGAGGGCATCTGTCATTGGCAACTAACCTCGTTGAATGCGCAGCTCAAGGCGACCGGTGCCGAGCCTGAGACGAATTTCATCGCCAGCCTGATGAATGAAGATGTGACGGCGCAGCGAGCGATAACGAACTACTACTGGAAAGAGCGGTATCCGCGCAGCGAAGTTACGGACTATCCGGATATGGGCGAGGAAGATCGGGATGCCTTCCGGCCCGAAATCCGCGATGAACTCTTTGCTATCACCCTGCTGCCGAGGGCAACGACGCCATGAGCTTGGCGAGTGTTGCTGGCCGGTCATTGGGCAACGGGCGAGCCCCCTCGCCCGTACCAACGCCATCGCAACTTTCGGTTGCCGTTGCGGCAATCTCCCACCTGACGTAGGCTCGGACCCATAAAGGCCCGGCCTTGACCCGGGTCGGGACCGTCGCGGTACTGCCGCCCCCGGCCCGTCCCTTAATCATCTCTTGCCATGGAGGCATCGATGCGCGGTGAGCTTCGCACCTTTTGTCTTCTGCTGGCGTTGAGTACTTCCGCCTGTAGCGCTCCCGAGACTGCAATGACTTCCGACAAATCCTCGCCCGATTCCGCTCCCTCGACGGCTGAGCTGGAAGCCAAGTACAAACGTAATCCGGCTCCCAAGCAGCCGTATCAGATCGTGCTAAGCGTGAAGGATGCCCCGGGGCCGTTGACCAAGGCGGAGGGCTTCATTCGCTATGAGGCACCCGATTGCAGCTATGTGCCCGATCCGATCGCCGGTGTGCGAATAAATCCTTCGCACACGCTGCCGATCGAGTACACAAAGGTTGATGAGAATACTTTTGCGGCCACGATTTATGCCGATGGGATGCTCGATGAAGATTATCTTGGGAAGGGCGTTTGCCATTGGCAGCTGATGAGCGTCAACTCATCGCTGCGGGCTACCGGCGCTAAAACCGATGTTGGTTATGTTGCGAATTTGTTGGCCGATGAAGTGCATGCGCAGAAGGCTCGGACTAACTACTACGTAAAGTACGAGTACCCAGGGGACGATCCGTCCGAACTTATCGATATCGGCAAAACTGATCCGAGCCGATACAAGGCGGAACTTCAGGGGCAACTGTTCACCATCACTTCGACACCTAAGGCAGGGACGCCATGAGCCTTAACAGTCAGCAGTATGCCGCTCTCGCGGATGATTCCTATAAAAAGCACGATAAGGGCGAAGACGTCACCCTTGACGGCGTGAAGTACACGGTACTCAAGCACGTAGATAAGCCTTCGGGTTACCAGGGGACGATCTATCAGCGTGCCGACACCGGCGAGATCATCGTTGCTCACCGCGGCACCGAATTTGATCGCGAGATGATCAAGGACGGTCTGACCGATGCTGGTATGGCCACCAATCGCACCAATTCGCAGGCAAAGGACGCACTTGCGTTGACCCGCGACGCGCTGAAAGAAGCGGAGCGCATTGGCCGTGCTGATCCGCCCGCTCCCGAAGTCACCGTCACCGGCCATTCCCTGGGCGGCACACTCGCGCAGATCACCGCCCACCATTACGACCTGCGCGGCGAGACCTTCAATCCTTACGGCGCGGTCAGCCTGGGCTATCGTATCCCGGAAGGCGGCAACCGCGTCACTAACCACGTGATGGCGGGCGACCCGGTCAGTGCGGCCAGTGACCATTACGGCAAGGTCAAGGTTTACGCGACGCCGCAGGAAATCGCGACGATGAAGGACCGCGGCTACGAGAACAACCGCAGTGTCTTCGACGCGCGCAATATGGCCGGCGCGGTCAAGGACATGGTCGTTCCCTCGCACCGTATGGACAACTTCCTTGACAGGGACACGAACGGCAAGCCTGATCGCTCGGTGCTCGGTGATCCGCAGACGCAGCGGCTGGCGCAGCAGTACGACCCGATGATCGACAAGTACCGCGGCGACGTCGAAAACACCCGAAAGGGCGTTACCCATATTTCGCGTAATCCGCTCGAACGGGTCGGCGATGCGATCGACGACATTCGCGGCCCGATCAAGGCCGGCGAGCCGGGGCGCAAGGAAGAGCGCCACGCGCCGGCCGTGCCGGAACGGCACTCGGCGCCGCTGCACCTCAATCCCTATGCGCCCGGCAAGAGCATTCCCGACTACATCCATCCGGGCAGGGAGCAGCCGTCCGGCCCGGGCATTCCGTTCCGCAACGCGACCACTTCGGTTGGCGGCGATCCTTCGGCCTTCCTCGACCGCATGTTGGCGGCGTCGCAGAACGGCGACCGCGATACCTTCCGGCAAATGACCCAGGACGCCGCATCGGCGCCGCCGGGGCGCGCGCTGCGCGAAGAAGCGGTGGCGACGGTGGACCGGCAGGAACAGGCGCTCGCCCAACAGGCGTCGGTGCAGCAACAGGCGCAGGCGGCCGAACAGGCTTCGCCGGCACGCAGCGGCCCGCGCATGGCCTGATCGGCGCGTCCGGTGGTGTGAGGCAGCGGGACCTTAGGCAAACAGGCACGGTTTGAGATCGCACCGAGGAGCGGTTGGATGCAACAGGACGAGTTGATGGGCTTGGTCAGCAAGACCGCGGCCTTGATGGAGCAGTTCGAACGTCGCTGCGAAGAGATCGAGCAACACCAACGGGCGGTCTATCAGCAGTTGCAGCAGCTCGCGCAGCAAGTGCCCGGGGTGGTGCGGCAGTCGGCCGACGAGAGTCTGCGTAATCTGCCCGGTGCGGTGATGGGCAAGCTGGAGAGCGGCCTGTCGCAGCCGGTCGGCGCCTACGAGCGCCGCCTGCAGGATGCCGGCGGCCTGCTGCAGGAGGGCTCGCAGTCGCTCGCCGCCCAGCTCAAGCGCATGGAGTGGCTGCACAAGCAGCTGATCTGGAAAGTGGTCGGTGCGGCGCTCGGCAGCGTGCTGTTGCTGCTTGCGGGCGGCGGTTGGCTGCTGTGGCAGTACCGTGCCGACATCAACGAGAACCGGGTCGCCGCCGACCTGCTGCGCGCCTACAACCAGGCCGACGTAACCCTGTGCGACGGCCAGCTCTGCGCCAACGTCGATCCGAAGGGCAAGACCTACGGCGACAAAAAACAGTACCGGCCGGTGCAAGCCCGTCCCTGATCGGCCCCGATCGGCCTCGGTCTGCGCAGGTCGTCTTGGCGCCTGCGCTGGCTGCGCGATTCGCGGCCCGCTTCGTTTCCCGAAGACTTCGACCCCACCCGAGTCGGCCCGGCCATCTGCGGTCGGCCTGCGGCTTGCCGCGAACTGCGGTGACCGCGGCGTGGCTGTTCCGATCGGCCCGCATCCCGTCGGCGATCGAATGTTTCGGCCCGGATCGAATTGAGGACCGATTCTGTCCTCTATGGCGGTTATCTTGGTCCTGCCGCGCAAGACCGGTATCCATCACTCCGAGGCCCTTATGCTCACTCTGATCCACGCACCGCATTCCCGCTCGACGCGCATCATCTCGCTGCTCAAGGAACTCGACGCCCTGGCCGACGTCGAGGTCCGCACGGTCGACATCCAGCGCATGGGCCAGGCGTTCGACGGCGATGCGCGCAACCCGCATCCGGAAGGCAAGGTGCCGCTGTTGATCCACGACGGCGTGGAGATTTGGGAAAGCCCGGCGATCATCCTTTACCTCACCGACCTGTACGCGCAGCGCAAGTTCGGCGCGGCGGTCGGCGACAAAGACCGCGGCCGTTATCTGTCGTGGCTGAGCTGGTACGGCGGCGTGGTCGAGCCGGTGCTGCTGCTGGGGGCGGCCGAGATCAGCCATCCCTATGTCCATGCCACCTTCCGCGGCCCGCAGCAGCTGCATGAGCGGCTGGCCAAGGCCTTGGCCGACCAGCCGTATCTGATGGGCGAGCACTACACCGCCGCCGACCTGCTGCTGCACTCGCCGTTCGCCTGGTTCCCCGACAGCGCGCCGCAAGACCCGGCGGTGCAGGCCTGGATCAAGCGCTGCGGCGAGCGTCCGTCGCTGCAATTCGCCACCGAATACGACGCCGCGCTGGCGGCCTGAGCCGCGGCACGGATCCGGCGCGACGTATCCGCCGCGCATCCGCGCGGCGGTGCGCAGGGCCGGACACGCGCTGCTGAACGCGCGTCCGGCGCTGCCGGCCGTCGCGGGGCGATACGCACCGTTCGCGCAATGGCGTTAATCGAATGCGCAAACGACGCTTGACCTCAATCGCGCTTGAGGCCTTACCGTGGGCCGCACTTCAACGCGATCGAGGGCCACGCGATGTCGCCACGCCTGCAAGACCTCAGCACCTATCTGCAACGCCTGGGCTACCCGAGCGCGCCGCCGCCGACCCTGGACAGCCTGCGCGAGTTGCAGCGGCGGCATACCGCCGAATTTCCGTTCGAGACCCTGGCGACCTTGCTGCGCATGCCGGTGCCGATCGACCTGACCTCGCTGGAGCGCAAGCTGCTGCACGAAGGCCGCGGCGGCTATTGCTTCGAACTCAACCGGATGTTCCTGGCCCTGCTGCAGCAACTGGGTTTCGACGCGCGTGGCCTGACCGGCCGGGTGCTGATGGGCGGCCCCGAGGACGCCCTGCCGGCGCGCACGCATCTGCTGGTGCTGGTGACGATCGACGGCGTGCGCTACATCGCCGACGTCGGCTTCGGCGGCATGGTGCCGACCGCGCCGCTGCGCCTGGACACGGACGAAGCGCAGGCGACGCCGCACGAGTTCTATCGTGTGCAACCGCGCGACGGGCAGTACGTGTTGCGCGCCCAGGTCGGCGAGGAATGGCGGGCCATGTACGTGTTCGATCTGCAGCAGCAGGTCGACATCGATTTCGTAGTCGGCAATTGGTACGTCTCGGCGCATCCCGAATCGCCCTTCCTCGGCCAGTTGTTCGTCGCCCGCACCGGCGAGGGGTTACGCAAGACCTTCAACAACGGCAGCTTCGCCGTGCACCGGCTCGGGCAAGACAGCGTGCGCCGCGAACTGCCCGATGCCGACAGCGTGATCGAGGTGCTGCGCGAGGAGTTCGATATCCGCGTGCCGGCGCATCCGCAGTTGCATGAGGCGATCGAGCGCCTGCTGGCCAAGCCGGTGGCGGCGTGAATCGGGGCGGACGGTAGTGCGGCGCACCGGCTTGCCGAAATAACCGCACGAATCCTTCCCCTGCGGGAGCGACGTTCCACAGGATTTCCTTCGGTAACCCTTCGAGCGCGCGCCGTTACGGGGGGAGAGCGCGGTCGCGGCTTGCGCCGCTCCTACCCCTTAACGGCGACGCTGCCTAGACAAGGACTGGGCGATACTGCGCCGGCATCGGAGCGGACGACCATGGCCCAGAACATCTACGACGATCCGGCCTTCTTCGAAGGCTATTCGCAGCTGCGGCGTTCGATCGAAGGCTTGGTGGGCGCGCCGGAGTGGCCGGCGCTGCAGGCGCAGCTGCCGGAGCTGGGCGGTTGCCGGGTGATCGACCTGGGCTGCGGTTACGGTTGGTTCTGTCGCTACGCGCGGATGCAGGGTGCGGCGCAGGTCGTGGGTGTCGACGTATCCGAGAAGATGCTCGAACGCGCGCGGGCTACGACCCAAGATGAAGGTATTGCCTACGTTCGTGCCGATCTGGATCACTTCGATCCGGGCGAGGCTGCGTTCGATCTGGTCTACAGCTCGCTGACCTTGCACTACCTCGACGATCTGCCGGGCTTGCTGGCGAAGGTCCATCGCGCGCTGGTGCCGGGCGGACGCTTGCTGTTTTCCGTCGAGCATCCGATCTACACCGCGCCTGCGCATCCGGGCTGGTCAAGCGATGTCGACGGCCGCAAAACCTGGCCGGTCAACGGATATCAGAGCGAAGGCCCGCGCGTTACCCATTGGTTCGCTCCCGGCGTGCGCAAAGTGCACCGTACCCTCGGCACCTATCTCAACGGTTTGATCGCGGCCGGGTTCCGTATCGCCCACGTCGAGGAGTGGGGGCCGAGTGACGCCCAGGTCGCGCAGACGCCCGCGCTGGAAGAAGAACGCGAGCGGCCAATGTTGTTGCTGGTGGCGGCGCAACGTCCAGACTAGGGGTAGGGGCGACGTCCTACTGGATTTCCTGCGGTCACGAGTCGCGACCGCGAATCTGCAAGTTTGCGTCGCACGCTTCGTTTGGCGCGTCGTCGTTACGTTCGGGTGACGAACGCATGAGCGCTTCCTGAAAATCGCACCCGTGCGAGAAAAGATTCAGCCAAAGCCTTCCTTGCATCGGCGATGACCGCATGAACACGCGAGTGTTCATGCCGCGTTTGCGCGGCCTGTCGAAAATCGAGACTCCCCCACGCACAGGAGTACGCCATGAAGCCGCTCATGCTCGCGCTCGCCCTGGCGGCCTGCATCCCCGTCGCTGCCGTAGCGCAAACGCCGCAAGCCAGCGAGGCCCTGACCGAACACCAAATCCGCACGCGTCTGGCCGAACAGGGCTATACCAAGGTCAACGATCTCAAGTTCGGCGACGGCGTATGGCATGCCGATGCGCGCAGCGGCGACGGCAACCGGGTCCAGGTCCGACTCGACCCGCGCACCGGCACGGTCTATCCCAACGAGCAGGTCGCGCGCATGAGCGAACGCGATGTACGCGCGGCGCTGGCGGCGGCCGGCTACACCAACGTCCACGACGTCGATTACGAGGACGGTATCTGGAACGCCGAGGCCGACAGCCCGACCGGCAAGGACGTCGAAGTGAAGATCGATCCGAACACCGGTAAGGTCATCGGTACCGAGAAGGATTGATGCTGCGTGGCCCCGATGCGGCCGCTCCCTCGGGGGCGGCCGCATCGCTGTGGACCGCTCCGTTCGAACCTGATCACCACGGGATGCGCGCAAATCTTCATTGGCTGCGGCCGAAATACGGCGCGAGAGCGATACAGCGCGGTCGCGGCTTGTGACCGTAGGAAATCCAGTAGGACGCCGCTCCTACCCTAAGAGCGAGATTCGTCGTTGCCGTTGCCGTTGCCGAGAGGTTGATCTGCTTTGCCGCTTTACCGGTCAAGTGGAGACCCGGAGGGCGCCGCACAGGACGTGCGGCGTTTTCCGATAAGAC
>NZ_JBQEOE010000062.1:0-19029 GCF_052045105.1 Lysobacter sp. 22409
GTCCTGTCCGCTTGCGTCGTAGCTGTGGCTTCGCGGTCGCAGCTTATGACCCACGGGTTCCCTGTGGGACGCAGCTCCTACAGGGGCTCCGGTGAGATTCGTCCGCGCTCTTGGGTAGGAGCGGCGCAAGCCGCGACCGCGTCCTATCCGCCGCGCCGTAGTTGCGGCTTCGCGATCGCAGCTCACGCAGCGCCTACAGCGGCTCTGGCGAGATCCGCGTGCCGTTTGGGCGCAACGGCCGGGTTCGGCTTCTGCTTTCCCTACGACGCATCGATCCAACCCCGCGCCGTTGCGGCGATCAGATCCGCGGGGGTGTCGAGGTCGTGTTCCAGCTCCGGGGCGTGCAGCCGCCAGACGGTCTCGATTGGCAGGCGCTTGAGCGCCGCGCCGAAGCCGCGGTCGCCGCGCAGTTGTTCGGCCTCGCGCCAGACCGCGGCGGCGATCACCGCCGGGATGCCGAGGGCATCGCCATGTGCGGTCGCAGCGCAGCCGGAGGCGGCTTGCGCGGCGCCCTCGAGCAAGGCCTGCAGATGCCCGGCCTCCAACGCCGGTTGATCGCAGCCGAGCACCAGCACCGGCGCTTCGATACCGACATCGCCCAGCGCGCGCGCGGCGGCGCGCAGGCTGCTGGCGAGGCCTTCCTGCCAGGCGTCGTTGTCGATGCACTCGACCGCCAGATCGGCGACGGACGCGGCCATCGCGCCGCTGCGCGCGCCGAGCACGACCAGGACGCGTTGTGCTCCGGTCGAGATCGCCAAACGTGCGGCACGGTGCAGCAAGGTCTCGCCGTCGCGACGCAGCCCCTGCTTGGGCTGTCCGAGGCGGCGGCTCGCGCCGGCGGCCAACACCACGGCGACATGCCTCATCGCTCAGGGTTCGCCGTGGCGGTGGGTCTGCAACTGCGCGGCGATGCTCAGCGCGATCGCTTCCGGACCCTCGCCGCCGAGCTTGAGCCCGATCGGCGAATGCAGGCGCGGCGCCAGCGAGGTTTGCGCCGAGGCCGGCAGCACGCGGAACAGGTCTTCGCGCCGCCGCACCGGGCCGAGCAGGCCGACGAAACCGATCTGCTGGCCGTTGGCGCTTTCGGCCAGTTGTTCGAGCGCCTCGCGGTCGAGATCGAAATGGTGGTGCATCACCAGCGCCGCATCGTGCGGGCGCGCGGTCGCCAAGGCCTGCGCCGGACTGCGTTCGATGGCGTGGTCGGCGAGCGCGCCGGCCGCGCTCCATCGCGAGCGCCGTTCGACCAGGGTGGTCATCCAGCCCAGGGTGCGCAGCAGCGGCAGCAGGGTCGGGGTTTCCGGACCGGCGCCGAACACCAGCACCGACGGCGGCGCCGGGATTTCGAGCTTCCATTGCGCGGCTGCGGCCGACGACCACGGCGGGGTGTTGACCGCGAGGGTCCAGCGCATGCGTTCGTCGCCGACCGAGGCGGCAAGGGCGCCGTGATTGCGTAGGTCCAGGTGCAGGTCGCCATGGCCGCGCCGCCACTCGTCGATCAAGGCCGGCCATTCGCGCAAAGCCGACAGCGGCAGCAGCGCCAGGCGCAGGCGGCCGCGGCAACCGACCGCGGAACCGGCGAACAGGTCTTCGTCGCTGCGGGTGTCGATGTCCATCCACTCGATGCCCTGCGACTGCGCGGCGTCGCGCGCGCGCAGTTCGATGTCCGGCTCGATGCAGCCGCCGCTGAGCCAGCCGACCTGGCCGTCGCGCGCACCGAACAAGGCCATCGCGCCGGGGCGGACATAAGTCGAGCCTTCGGTTTCGAGCACGATCGCCAAGGCGGCCGGATCGCCGCGCGCGGCCGCGGCGGCGCTGGCCTCGAGCACCGCGCGCGGACCGCCGGGCGCGCTGCGCTTCGGAAACGAGGGGTCCGGCGAGTCGGCCATGAGTACGCCCAGGGGCGGAGAAGCTTCGAGTCTAGAGCGTTCGCGGCATCGGCGGCGTTGCGCTGCATCACGCCGGCCGGAGGCGGCAGTTTTGGGCAAGCCGCGATCGAGGCCAGCGCACGAAAATGCACGGACGTGTCGCATCGCTCGCCAGCGCGGCGCGGACTTGCGTCGCAACATGCGCAGCAAGGCTCGGAGAATCCGGCAAGCCCCCTGTTTCGGCGCTTCATCTTGGTATCGAAGGCGATCTGGCGGCGGCCAATTTTGAGGAGTAGGCTCGGACGACCCCAGCCGCCGCGAGGGAACCATGAAGCTTCTTGTCAACGGCACCGAACACGAGGTTGCCGCGCCACCGGACATGCCCCTGCTGTGGGTGCTGCGCGACCTGATGCACCTGACCGGCACCAAGTTCGGTTGCGGCATCGCCCAGTGCGGTGCCTGCACGGTCCATGTCGACGGTGCGCCGCGACGCGCCTGCGTGACCCCGGTCGCCAGCGTCGAAGGCAAACAGATCACCACCATCGAAGGCCTGTCGCAGGACGGCAGCCATCCGGTGCAACGCGCCTGGGCCGAGATCGACGTGGTCCAGTGCGGTTACTGCCAGTCCGGCCAGATCATGTCGGCGGCTGCCTTGTTGACCCAGATCCCCCAGCCGACCGACACCGACATCGACCAGGCCCTGTCGGGAAACATCTGCCGTTGCGGCACCTATCCGCGCATCCGCGCGGCGGTGAAGCGCGCGGCCGAAATCGGCAAGGCCTGATCGCGTCATCCCCCCGACGTCATGCTCGCAGCGCCGGCACCTTGGGCGCTTTAGGAGGTCGATGTGAATACCGTACCGGCGCCGTCGCGGCGCCAGTTCCTCAAGACCAGCGCGCTGATCGGCGGCGGCCTGGTGGTCGGCTTCGTGGTGCCCGGCGCCAAGCGCTTCGCCCACGCCGATCCGGCCGCGGCTGCGGCGGTGTCGAGCGGCTTCGTACCCAACGCCTTCCTGCGCGTGGGCGACGACGACACCGTGACGGTGTTGATCTCGCATTCGGAGATGGGGCAGGGCGTGTGGACCGGCCTGGCGATGTTGATCGCCGAAGAACTCGACGCCGACTGGTCGAAGATCAAGGTCGAACACGCGCCCGCCGCGCCGGCGTATGCGCACACCGCCTTCGGCATGCAGATGACCGGCGGCTCGACCAGCACCTGGTCGGAATTCGATCGCTATCGCCAGGCCGGCGCGACCGCGCGCGCCTTGCTGGTGGCGGCCGCGGCGCAACGCTTCGGGGTGCCGGCCGATCAGGTCCGTACCGAGAACGGCGTGGCCATCGCCGGCGACAAGCGTGCGCGTTACGGCGAACTCGCCGCCGACGCGGCCAAGCTGCCGGCGCCGACCGCGCCGCAGACGCTCAAGGAGGCCAAGGACTGGAAGATCATCGGCAAGCCGACCAAACGCCTGGACTCGCCGGAGAAAATCACCGGCAAGGCGAAGTTCGGCATGGACGTGCAGTTCGACGGCCTGTTGACCGCGGTGGTTGCGCGTGCGCCGGTGTTCGGCGGCACGGTCAAGTCCTTCGATGCGGCGCCGGCCAAGGCCGTGCCCGGCGTACGCGACGTGCTGCAGGTGCCCAGCGGCGTGGCGGTGATCGCCGATCACTACTGGGCGGCCAAACAGGGCCGCGATGCGCTCGTCATCGATTGGGACCTCGGCCCGAACGCGGGCCTGGACACAACGAAGCTGCGCGAAGACTTCCGCAAGCTCGCCGCCACCGAAGGCGCGGTCGCGGCGCAGGCCGGCGACGTCAAGGGCGGCCTGGCCAAGGCCGCCAAGACCATCGAGGCCGAGTACAACGTGCCCTATCTGGCGCATGCACCGATGGAGCCGCTGAACTGCACGGTCAAGATCGAAGCCGACCGTTGCGAGATCTGGACCGGCACCCAGTTCCAGACCGTCGACCAGCAGGTCGCGGCCAAGATCACCGGCCTCAAGCCCGATCAGGTGCAGATCCACACGATGTTCCTCGGTGGCGGCTTCGGCCGCCGCGCCACCCCGACCGCGGACTTCGTCACCGAAGCGGTGCACGTGGCCAAGGCCGCCGGCAAACCGGTCAAGACCGTGTGGTCGCGCGAGGACGACGTGCGCGGCGGCTATTACCGGCCGATGTATCTGCAGCACGCGCGCATCGGCATCGATGCGCAGGGCATCCCGGTGGCGTGGCAGCACGTGCTGGTCGGGCAGTCGATCATCGCCGGCACGCCGTTCGCCGGGGCGATGATCAAGAACGGCATCGACGCGACCTCGGTCGAGGGCGTCGCCGATTCGCCGTATCTCAAGGAGATCGCCGACTACCGCGTCGACCTGCATTCGCCGAGCACCGGCATCCCGGTGCTGTGGTGGCGCTCGGTCGGGCACAGCTACAACGCCTTCGTCATGGAAAGCCTGATCGACGAACTGGCCCATGCCGCCGGCAAGGATCCCGTCGAGTACCGCCGCGCGCTGCTCAAGCAACATCCGCGGCATCTGGCGGCGCTGAACCTGGTCGCCGACAAGGCCGGCTGGGGTACGGCCCTGCCGGCAGGTCGCGCGCGCGGCGTGGCGGTGCACGAATCCTTCGGCAGCTATATCGCCCAGGTCGCCGAGGTTTCGGTCGAGCCCAAACCGGGGGGAGGCCAGGGCATTCGTGTGCACCGTTTCGTCTGCGCGATCGACTGCGGTCTGGCGGTGAATCCCGACGGCGTGCGCGCGCAGATGGAATCGGGCATCAACTTCGGCCTCGGCGCGGCGCTGTACAGCCAACTGACTTTCAAGGACGGACGGGTGCAGGAGTCGAACTATCACGACTACCGCGTGCTGCGGTTGGACGAGGCGCCGCAGATCGAAGTGCACATCGTGCCGAGCACCGACAAGATGGGCGGCGCCGGCGAGCCCGGCACCGCGCCGGTCGCGGCGGCCGTGGCCAACGCGGTGTTCGCACTCAATCAACAGCGGCTGCGCGAACTGCCGCTGCAGTTGCCGGCCTGAGGAGACGACGATGCGCGCATTGATCATCGCCATGGCGGCCCTCGCCGCTACCGCTTGCGGCCCGAAGGTCACCCCGGAGCAACGCGAGCAGGGCATCGCCGCGTTCGCGACCGTGCAGCAGGTGTTCCAGCATCCGCGTTGCCAGAACTGCCATATCCCCGGCGACCAGCCGCTGCAATTCGATGCCGGCCTGCCGCATGCGATGGGCGTGGTGCGCGGCCCCGAAGGCAAGGGCGCGGCCGGCCTGCCGTGCTCGACCTGCCACGGCGAAGCCAACCTGCCGGCGAGCTATGGCCCCAATGCACCGCCGGGCGCGCCGCATTGGCAACTGCCGCCGCCGGATCACAAGATGGCCTGGATCGGGCTGCCGGCGCCGAAGCTGTGCGAGATGATCAAGGACAAGAAGAGCAACGGCGGCCGCGATTTCGCCGCGCTGATCAAGCACGTCAGCGAAGACAAGCTGGTGCTGTGGGGCTGGGCGCCGGGCGGCGAACGTAAGCCGGTGTCGGTGCCGCACCCCGAGTTCGTCGCCAAGTTCAAGACCTGGGCCGACGCGGGCGGGCCGTGCCCGGCGTCTTAGCCGGGCGCGCGAATCATCGTGTCGATGCGGTTGATCTTGAGGAGTAGGAGCGGCGCGAGCCGCGACGGCGAAACCGCGCTTGCGTCGCAACCGGGAGGTCGCGGATCGCGCCGTTCCTACCCTTGAAGCGGTCTTCAGTGACTGGGTGGATCACAAGCCACGCTCTCGATCTGCAAGGTGCAGTGCTCGATGCCGTAGCGTTCGTCGAGTTGCCGCGCCAATTCGCCGCGCAAGGCATCGGCATCGACGCCTGCGTCGACGACCAGGTGCGCGGTCATCGCCGGGGTGCTCGATCCCAGCGACCACACATGCAGGTCGTGCACGTCGCCGACGCCGGGTGTCTGTAGCAGCACCGCGCGCACCGCGGCGAGGTCGATGCCGCCCGGCACGCCTTCCATGAGCACGTCGCCGGCCTCGCGCAGCAGGGTCCAGGTGCGCGGTAGCACCCACAGGCCGATCAGCACGGCCAGGATCGGGTCGACCACGGTCCAGCCGGTGAAGCGGATGACGATGGCGCCGGCGATCACCGCGACCGAGCCGAGCATGTCGCTCCACACCTCGAGGTAGGCGCCTTTCATGTTGAGGCTTTCGCCGCTGCCGGCCTTGAGCAGGCGAATCGCGACCAGGTTGACGGCCAGGCCGAGCGTGGCGATCACGAGCATGCCGGTGGTCGCGATCTGCGGCGGTTCGCTGAAGCGGCCGGCCGCTTCCCACAGAATGTAGGCGGCGACCGCGAACAGCATCAGGCCGTTCGCCATCGCGCCCATGGCTTCCATGCGCGCGTAGCCGTAGCTGCGTTTCGCATCCGCCGGTTTGCGGCTCAGCCGCACCGCGGTCAGCGCGATCATCAGCGCCAGGGTGTCGGTGCCCATGTGCGCGGCGTCCGACAACAGCGCCAGGCTGTTGGTCAGGAAGGCGCCGACGACTTCGGCGATCAGGAAGCCGCCGGTCAGGCCGAGCGCCCACCACAAGGGGCGCTCGTGGCGGATCGCGGTGCTGCCGTGGTCGTGTCCGCTGCTCATATCGATGCTCCTGTTTGTGTCGTAAGCGGATCGCCCGCGGGCGATGCCCAGGATCGAGGCGGGCCGCGCGAATGCGACCCGCCATGCTGCCGCGTCAGTGGGCGGGCGAGGGCTCGGCCGCGGTCGGCGCCGGCGGTGGATCGAGCTTGCGCTCGCCGGCGTCGTTGCGGTGCAGCCAGCGGTACAGCACCGGCAGCACCAGCAGGGTCAGCAGGGTCGAGGAGACGATGCCGCCGATCACCACCGTCGCCAGCGGCCGCTGCACTTCCGAGCCGGCGCCGACGTTGAAGGCCATCGGGATGAAGCCCAACGAAGCCACCAGCGCGGTCATCAGCACCGGCCGTAAGCGGCCCAGGGCGCCGTCGACGATGGCGTTGTCGAGTGGGTCGCCTTGTTCGCGCAGCTTGCGGATGAAGGCGATCATCACCAGCCCATTGAGCACCGCCACGCCGGACAGGGCGATGAAGCCCACCCCGGCCGAGATCGACAGCGGAATGCCGCGCAAGGCCAGGGCGATCACGCCGCCGGTCAGCGCCAGCGGCACGCCGCTGAAGACGATGGCGGCGTCTTTGGTCGAGCCGAAGGCCATGAACAACAGGGCGAAGATCAGCACCAGGGTCACCGGCACCACTACCGCCAGGCGCTGGCTGGCCGAGATCAGTTGCTCGAAGGTACCGCCGTAACCGATCCAGTAACCCTCGGGCACCTTCACTTGGGCATCGAGTTTCTGCCGCAGCTCGGCGACGAAACCGCCGAGGTCGCGGTCGCGCACGTTGGCGGTCACCACGATGCGGCGTTTGCCGTTCTCGCGGTTGATCTGGTTCGGGCCGAGGATCGAATTGAGCTTGGCCACTTCGCGCAACGGCACCGTGCGCGGCGCACCCGAACTCCAGGTGGCGTCGCGGCTGGATTCGTCGCGGTCGCCTTCGCTGCGCGCGGGCAAGGGCACCGGCAGGTCGGCCAGCGCCGCGGTGTCCTGGCGCAGGCGTTCGGGCAGGCGCACGACCAGGTCGAAGCGGCGGTCGCCTTCGAACAACTGCCCGGCGACTTCGCCGCCGACCGCGGTCGCCACGGTGTCCTGCACCGCGGCCGGGTTGAGCCCGTACACGGCCAGCGAGCGGCGGTCCGGTTCGACGCTGAGCATCGGCAGGCCGGTGACCTGCTCGGCCTTGACGTCGGCCGCGCCGGGCACCTGTTTGGCCACCGCTTCGATCTGCCGGGCGATCTTGAGCAACTGCTGCAGATCGTCGCCGTAGACCTTGATCGCGACGTCGGCGCGCACGCCCGAGATCAACTCGTTCATGCGCATCTGGATCGGCTGGGTGAACTCGAAGTTGTTGCCGGGCAGGGTGCGCGCCACCGCTTCGATGTCCTCCATCAGCCTGGCCTTGGTCTTGCCCGGGTCGGGCCAGCGTTCGCGCGGCTTGAGCATCAGGAAGGTGTCGGCGACCGAAGGCGGCATCGGATCGTTGGCGACCTCGGCGGTGCCGATCTTGCTGAACACCCGTTCGACTTCCGGCATCGCCAGAAACGCCTGTTCCATGGTCTTCTGCATGGTCACCGACTGGGTCAGGCTGGTGCCGGGAATGCGCATGGCCTGCACCGCGACATCGCCTTCGTCGAGGCTCGGCACGAACTCGCTGCCCATGCGCATCGCCACCGCGCCGCTGAGGATCACGAGCACCGCGGTGCCGGCCAGCACCGTCATGCGACTGCGCAGCGCCCAGGCCAGCACCGGCTCGTAGCGGCGTCGCAGCCAGGCCATGGCGCGGTTTTCCTTTTCGGCGACCTTGCCGCCGAGGAAGGTCGCGACCGCAGCCGGCACGAAGGTCAGCGACAGCAGCATCGCGCCGGTCAAGGCCAACACCACGGTGATCGCCATGGGGTGGAACATTTTTCCTTCGATGCCGCTGAGCGCGAAAATCGGCAGGTAGACCGCGGCGATGATGCCCAGACCGAACAGGCTGGGACGGATGACCTCGGCGGTGGCCGAGGCGGTCAGGTCGTGGCGTTCGTCGTCGCTCGTCTCGCGGCCGAGCGCATGCTGGGCTTCGCCGAAACGGCGCAGGCAGTTCTCGATGATGATCACCGCGCCGTCGACGATCAGGCCGAAGTCCAGCGCGCCCAGGCTCATCAGATTGCCGGACACGCCGCCGCGGACCATGCCGGTGATGGTGAACAGCATCGCCAGTGGAATCACCAGGGCGGTGATCAAGGCGGCGCGGAAGTTGCCGAGCAGCAGGAACAGCACGACCACCACCAGCAGCGCGCCTTCGACCAGATTCTTCGAGACCGTGGCGATGGTGCGGTCGACCAGCGAGGTGCGGTCGTAGACCGGGTTGGCGCTGACGCCCTTCGGCAGGCTGGCGTTGGCCTGTTGCAGCTTCGCCGCCGCCGCCTGCGAGACGTCGCGGCTGTTGGAACCGACCAGCATGAACACCGTGCCGAGCACGACCTCGTGGCCGTTCTGGGTCGCCGCGCCGCTGCGCAGCTCGGGTCCTTCGCCGACCGTGGCGACATCGCGCACCCGGATCGGCACGCCGTCGCGGCGGTCGAGGACGATCTCGCCGATCGCTTCGATGCCGACGATCTGCCCCGGCACGCGCACCAGGAACTGCTCGCCGTTGCGTTCGATGTAGCCGGCGCCGACGTTCTGGTTGTTGGCGGCGAGCGCGGCGACCACGTCGCGCTGGGTCAGGTTCAAGGCCACCAGCCGCGCCGGGTCCGGAGTGATGTGGATCTGCCGCGCGTAGCCGCCGATGGTGTTGACCTCGGTGACGCCGGGCGTGTTGCGCAACTGCGGGCGGATGACCCAGTCCTGCAGGGTGCGCAGGTCGGTGGCGTTGTACGGCGTGCCGTCGGCCTTGCGCGCTTTCGGCTCGGCATCGACGGTGTACATGAAGATCTCGCCGAGGCCGGTCGCGGTCGGGCCGAGTTCGGGTTCCAGGCCGGCCGGGATCTGCGATTTCACCTGCTGCAGGCGCTCGGCGACCTGTTGCCGGGCGAAGTACAGGTCGGTGCCGTCCTTGAACACCACGGTCACCTGCGACAGACCGTAGCGCGACAACGAGCGGGTGTAGTCGAGTTTCGGCAGGCCGGCGAGCGCGGTCTCGATCGGGAAGGTCACCCGCTGCTCGGATTCCAGCGGCGAGTAGCCCGGCGCCTGGGTGTTGATCTGCACCTGCACGTTGGTGATGTCGGGGGTGGCGTCGATCGGCAGTTGCCGGAAACTCCACACGCCGATGGCGATCAGCGCGCCTGTCAGCGCCAGCATCAGCCAGCGGTGGCCGATGGCGAAACGCAGGATGCGTTCGAGCAGGCCCGAGCGCTCCGGCGCCGGCCCGGTCGTCGTGTCAGTGCTCATGCGAGGCTCCCGATTTTTCGATGTCGGCCTTGATCAGGAAGCTCTGCTCGACCACCACCTGTTCGCCGGCGCGCAGGCCGGACAGCACTTCCATGCGCCGCGCGTCGCGGCGGCCGATACGAACGGGTTTGGCGATGTAACGCTCGCCTTCGCGCACGAACACCACGTCGCGTTCGTCCATGCGCTGCAGCGCGGTCAGCGGTACCGCCAGCGATACCGGCTGCTGTTCGACGGTGACGCGTGCGCGCACCGCCGAACCGGGCCGCCACAGGCCGTCGGCGTTGGCGATCGAGGCGCGCGCGACGGTGCTCTGGCTGGCGGTCGCGGTGCCGGGGAGGATGCGGTCGAGCGTGGTTTCCACGCCCTGTTCTTCGCCCATGCGCATCACCGTCACCGGCACGCCAGGACGCAGATGCGAGGCGTCGGCGCCGAACACGTGCAGATCGACCCACAAGGTCGACAGGTCGGCGACCTCGAACAGGGTCGTGCCTTCGACCGCGACTTCGCCGACCGAGGCGTTGCGCGCCAGCACCACGCCGGTGATCGGCGAGGCGATGGCGTAGGTGGTCAGGCTGAGGTTGCTGTCGACCGTGGCCAAAGTCTGGCCGGCCTTGACGCGGTCGCCGACGTTGGCGCGCAGCGAACGCACCGGCCCGGGATAGCGCGCGGTGATGTTGGCGATGCGGCCTTCCAGCGGCGTGACCAGGCCCTGCACTTCGTGTTCGTCGGCGATGGTGCCGGGGCCGGCGGCGGCGACGACGATGCCGGAACGCTGGGCGATCGCGGCCGGGATCGCGGTGCTTTCGGCTTCCTCTTCGGCCTCGCCTTTGTCGCCATGGCCGGCTTCGCCCTCGCCGTGGCGGTGCTCGTCGCTGGCTTCGTCGGCATGCGCTGCGTCGGCCTTGCCGGCATCGGCCGCGGGCGCCTCGGCGGAACCGCCGCAGGCGCTCAGGGTCAGAGCCAACAGGCCCGCGGCGATCAACAGTTCGGGCTTCATGGGGCGGCTCCTGCGGGGGCGGACGGTGGGGCGAGGAAGGATTCGCCGGTGAGGCGCTGGATTTCGATCAGCGCCAGCTGCGCGTCGAGCGCGGTGTCCAGGCGCTGTTTGCGCACGGCCACGCTGTCGGCCTGCAACAGGGCCAGTTCGAGATAACTGATGGCGCCGGCGCGGTAGGCGTACTCGGCGGCGTTTTCGGCCCGGCTCATGCGCGGCAGGACCTCGTCCTTGAGGCGCGCGACTTCGAGTGCGCCGACCCGGTAGCGGCCGTGCGCTTCGACCAGGGTCGAATACAGCGACAAGCCCTTGGCTTCGCGCTCGGTTTCGAGCACGGCCAGTTCGGCCTGGGCGCCGCGGATGCCGGGTTCGGCGCGGCTGCGTGCGCCGAGCGGCATCGACACGCTGCCGATCAAGGCGGTGTCGCCGCCGTCCTGCAAGCGGCGCACGCCGATCTGCCAATCGATGTCGGCGCTGGCTTGGCTCTGCGCCAGGCGCACGCGTGCTTCGCCGATGCGGCGCGCGTCGACGAACCGGGTCAGCTCGGGGCTGCGGTCGAGCAAGCCCGCCAAGGCGGTGGCTTCTTCGATCTTCGGCAAGGCATAAGGATCGCCGGCGACCTCGGCGAAACCCGGGTCGCGTTCGCCCCACAGCGCGGCCAGGTGTTGGCGCGCGGCGAGCAGGCTTTGCTCGCTGCGCGCGCGATCGAGTTCGGCGCGCGCCAGCGCGGCCTGTGCGGTCAACAGGCCGGACTCAGGCGACGCGCCCGCGACCAGGCGCTGGCGCGCGGCGGCGACGGTGCGCTTGCGCTGGCCGATGTCGAACTGCGCCAGTTCGATCCGGCGTTGCGCGGCGACGATGCCGAGATAACGCCGCGCGGTCTCGGCCAGCAGGTCGAGTCGGCGGCTTTCGCGATCGACCGCGAGCGCATCGATGCGGCTCTGGGCGAAGGCGCGGCGCGCGTCGAGCTTGCCGCCGCGTTCGAACACCGAGGCCAGGCTGAGGGTGATCTCGGCCCCCTTGACGCCGCTGACCGCGCCGCTGCCGAAGACGTTGTCGACCGCGGCGCCGGCGATCCAGGCCGGACGCTGCGCGGCGAGGTCGCGCTCGGCTTCGAGCACCGAACGCTGGCTGCCGAACAGACGCAGGTCGGGGTGGGCGTCGCCGATGCGCGCGAAGGCGTCGTCGAGAGTGAACACCGAGGCCGCGCGCGCGGCCCCGGTTGGGGGGGGAGCTGACGTGCCGGAAGTAGCAGGACCGGCAGTGGCCGGGCTTGAAGCGGCGGCAAGGGGAGGCCGCGCCTGTGCCGAAAAGCACAGAGCGGCCGTCAGGACGGCCAGGGCCGCCGGACGCAAACGCATGGGATGTTCTCCTGAATCTCGAAAGACGCCGGGCGCGAACGCAGCGCACGGCGACGAAGACCCGCGCAGGCCGACGCGGCGCCGCAGGGCGCGTGCGTGCGGCCGGCTCAGGCCGGCATCGGGATCAGGCGGAGATCGGTGGGCGGAACGGGACCGCGGTCGGGGTCGGCACGAACGCGATCGAGACGGCCGGCACCGGGGCGGCGGCGCTGGCTGCGAGCAGGCCGACCTCGAAGCGCGGCAACAGTGCGGCTTGCAGGGCGCAGCAGTGGCTCAGGTGCCAGCGGGCGTCGCCGCAGCCGTCCGGGTCGGCGTTGTCCGGGGCGGCGCTGTCGCCGGCGGATGCGCCGGCATGCTCGTGCGCCAGCGCCGCGACCGGCCCGGCGAGTTCGCCGATTTCGGTCGCGAAGGTCAGCGTCGGCTTGACCAGCATCACGGCGATCAGCACGCCGAAGACGAGGTAGCGGAACGCGGTCGCGATGGCGGAGGGGCCGGGCATGGCGGGCATCTTAGGAGCCGCCGACCCCGCTATACAATTTCAGGCCCCGCGCCGCCGTTCATGTGCGGCCGTAGCGCATCGCCACTGAATGCCGGCCGCCGCGGCCCGGCCGCGGTTCCACCCTCGCTCCCGATTGCGGCGATAATCGCGCCGCGCAACGGACCTGCGGAACCGCGGGCAGGGACACCCAGACAGCAGTCCGGACAGGATCGGCAATGACGGTGCCTCGGCGCCGTCATATCGTTTGCCTAGTCTGCGCACGTATTCGGTAGTGGCGGTACAGGGGGTTTGGCAGTGAAGGTTGTTGTGAAACCGGTGTGTGAGTTTCCCGCCGGTCGTTGGTCGAAAGCCGGTGCGCGCGCGATCGCCGGTCTGGCCCTGGGCGTCGCCCTGGGCGGTTGCGGTTCCGAAGCTCCCCACAGCGCCGCGTCCCCGGCGCCGGTTGCCGATGCCGCGCTGGAGTTGCCGGCGCCGCTGGACGAACTCGATATCGAAGGGTTGCGCGCGCGCGCCACCCAGGCCCTGCGCGAGCAGCGCATCCACACCCCGGCCGGCGACAGCGCGGTCGACTATTACCTGGCCCTGCGCGACAAGGAGCCGGGCCAGATCGACGTGATCGGTGCGCTCGACGAGTTGCAGCCCTATGTGGTGATCGCCGGCGAGCAGGCCTTGCTCGACGACGATCTGGCCGAATCGCACCGTTTGCTGGACTTGCTGGCGCGCATGGACCCGCAGGCGCCGGCCTTGCCGCGCATGCGCGAAAGCCTGCGTGTCGCCGAGGCCAGCCGCGAGCGCAAGACCCGCGAGGAAACCGAACGCCTGATGGCCGAGCGTACCGACGCGGCGACCGTGCTGTCGGCGCGTCGCGAGGCCGCGCGCACCGCCAATACGGCGTCGGCGAACGCGGCGATGAAGGCCGATGCGGCCGCCAGCGCGCTCGCCGCCGATGCCGCCGCGGCGAAAACCGGCAGCGCGTCGGCGGCGCAACCGGTGGCGGCGTCGGCCGCGACCCCGGCAGCGTTGCCGGCCATGACCTCGGCGAACGCCGCCTCGCCGGCGATGCCGCGCCTGCTCGCCGATGCCAGCCCGCGTTACCCGCTGCCGGCCTTGAACCGCAAGATCGAGGGCAGCGTCGAGATCAGCTTCACGATCCTGCCCGACGGCCGCGTCGGCGCGCCCAGGCTGGTGTCCTCGGAACCGGCCGGGGTGTTCGACGCCGCCGCGCTGGCGGCGGTGGCGCGCCTGCGTTTCGAGGCCAGCGGCCAGTCGCATACGGCCCGCCGCACCCTCAATTTCCGCCTGCCTTCGCGCTGAAGCCTGCGGCGGCGGGAGCGGCCGGCCTTTACATGGCCGACTGCGGCGGCCGACGGCGACGACCGATTGCGACGGCGGACACGTCCGTCGGGGCGGGAGCTTGGCGGTCCGCGCGCTGTGCCGCCACAATGCGGCGATGGAGACTTCCGCACCCCCCGCCTTACTCGAAACCGTCGAACGCGAGAGCGGCCCGGCGCCGACCTGGAGCGTGCTGTGGCTGCACGGCCTCGGCGCCGACGGCCACGACTTCGCCCCGATCGTGCCCGAACTGCTGCGCCGCGATTGGCCGGCGCTGCGCTTCGTGTTCCCGCATGCGCCGGTGCGCGCGGTCACGATCAACAACGGCGCGCGCATGCGCGCCTGGTACGACATCCGCGACATCAGCGATCTGGCCCAGCGCGCCGACGAAGCCGGCGTCGACGAGTCGGTGCAGCAGGTCGATGCGCTGATCGAGCGAGAAATCGAACGCGGCGTGCCGGCCTCGCGCATCCTGCTGGCCGGCTTTTCCCAGGGCGGCGCGATCACCCTGGCCACCGCATTACGGCGCAAGCAGGCGCTGGGCGGGCTGATCGCCCTGTCGAGCTATCTGCCGATGCCCGAGCGCCTGGTCGCCGAGGCGACTGCGGTCGCGCCGAGCCAGCCGGCCTTCATGGCCCACGGCCGACACGACCCGATGGTGCCCTACGCCGGCGGCGAAGGCGCCGCGGCGCGCTTGCGGGGCCTGGGCTTCCAGGTCGACTGGCATGCCTATCCGATGGCGCATCAGGTCTGCGCCGAGGAGATCGACGCGCTCGGCGACTGGATGTCGCAACGGTTCGCCGCCACGGCATGAGCCGGCTCTGACCATGCTCGAGTCCGCCGGCGAACACGAACCGTGGCTGCCGGACTTATGCCGTTTGCCGCGGCTGGTGGTCATGCTGAGCATGGCCGAGCTGATCGTGATCGTGCTGGCGCTGGCGCCCGACGGTACCCGCTGGGACCTCGGCCGCTTCGTGTCTTCGAGCGCCTTCGCGCTGTGGCTGGCGCTGGCGATCTCGGTGCTGCTGTGCGTGTCGCGGCGCCAACTGTCGCGTTTGCCGCCCGGCGTGGGCGGCTTCATCGCCACCGCGACGGCGGCGGCGATCGCCGCGGCGGTCGCGGCGGTCACCCACATCATCGACAGCGTCACCGGCATCGGCCTGGTGCCGCCGGGGATCTCGTTCCAACGCTTCGTCGGCGGTACCGCGGCGGTGGCGATCCTCGCCGTCGGCGTGGTCCTGCGCTATCTCTACGTCAACGACAGCTGGAAGGCGCAGGTCCGCGCCAACGCCCGCGCCGAGGTCGATGCGTTGCAGGCGCGGATCAAGCCGCACTTCCTTTTCAACAGCATGAACACCATCGCCGGCCTGGTGCGCAGCGACCCGGTGGTCGCCGAGCGCGCGGTGCTGGACCTGTCGGACCTGTTCCGGGCCGCGCTGGGGGCGTCCAAGTCCGATTCCAGCCTGGCCGAGGAGGTCGAGCTGGCCGAGCGCTATCTGGCGATCGAGCAACTGCGCCTGGGCGAGCGCCTGCGGGTGGTCTGGCGCAAGCGCGAGCCGCTGCCGTGGCGGATGCCGCTGCCGCGCCTGGTCCTGCAGCCCCTGGTCGAGAACGCCGTGCTGCACGGCATCTCCCGGCTGCCGGGCGGCGGCGAGATCGAAATCGAGCTGACCGAGCTCGCCGACGAGCTGTTGCTGCGCATCCGCAACCCGGCCCCGCCCCCGGCCGACGGCCGCAGCGGGGCCCGCCACGCCCACAGCAGCATCGGCCAGCGCCTGCGTTATGCCTATGGGCCGACGGTGCGGATGACCGCGGGCTGGAACGAAGGCTACTATCTGTGCGAACTGCACGTGCCGACCGGGGTGGAGGCGCATAGCCGATGAAAGCGACGAGGCCGGCCATGAGAGTGGTGATCGCGGATGACGAACCGTTGGCGCGCGAGCGCTTGCGCAGCCTGTTGGCCGAGCGCGACGACGTCGAGGTCGTCGCCGAAGCGGCCGACGGCCAGCACGCCTTGCACGCCTGCGCCGAGCACCGGCCGGATCTGGTCCTGCTCGACATCGCCATGCCTGGCATCGACGGCCTCGAAGCCGCGCGCCATCTGGCCGCGTTCGAGCCGCGCCCGGCGGTGGTGTTCTGCACCGCCTACGACGCCCACGCCTTGTCGGCGTTCGAGGCCGAGGCGATCGACTACCTGGTCAAGCCGGTGCGGGCCGAGCGCCTCGACGCCGCGCTCGAACGCGTGCGCACCTTCGCCGCCGGCCGCGAGCGCCACGTCGGCGGCACCGAGACCGCGCCGGGGCAAAGCCGCAGCCACCTGTGCGCGCGCCTGCGCGGCAGCCTGCGCCTGATCCCGATCGAGGACGTGCATTACCTGCACGCCGAAGAGAAGTACGTGATCGTCCATCACGCGCGCGGCGAAGACCTGATCGAGGAATCGCTGAAATCGCTGGAAGACGAATTCGGCGAACGCTTCGTGCGCATCCACCGCAATTGCCTGGTCGCGCGCCACGAGATCGTCGAACTCAAGCGCGACTCCGAAGGCCACGTCCAAGCCGTGCTGCGTCACGGCAAACAACCCCTGGAAGTCAGCCGCCGTTGCGTGGCGGCGCTGCGCGAGACCCTCAAGCATTTGTGAGGATTTGGGATTTGGGATTGGTGATTGGGGATTAGGGGATCGACTCGTCCGGAGCTCGCCGAACCAAGGGTAGGAGCGGCGCGAGCCGCGACCGCGCTGCCTCAATCTCGCGCCGCATCCGGCCGTAATCCCCTGTAGGAGCGGCGTCCCACTGGATTTCCTCCGGTCATAAGCCGCGACCGCGTAGTTGCCGATTGTTGCGCCTCTGGCCGCAGATCGGTGAAGCAACATCAGGATCTAAAGCTTCCGTCCGCTCACGCGGCCGGGTTACTTTCTTTTGCTAAGCCCAAAAGAAAAGTAACCAAAGAAAAGGGCTTTCCTTGCAAGGGCATAGGCCACGAGTGCGGTGCTGTCGCCGGGATTTTCCGATAAGACGTCCCTGTCTTATCGGAAAACGGCGCACGTCCTGTGCGCCGCCCTCCGGGTCTCCACTTGACCGGTAAAGCGGCAAAGCAGATCAAAATCTCGGCAACGGCAACGGCAACGGCAACGGCAACGGCAACGGCAACGGCAACGGCAACGGCAACGGCAACGGCAACGGCCTGTGGCGCCTTGGGATAGGGCGGCCTTCCTTCGGTCACTGGCCGCCACTGCGTCCCCCCCCGGCTCCCCGTCCGTTGCTGATTCCGCAACCGATACGGCCCCAGTAGCCCGCCCGCCCAGGCAGCTTTTGATGCCGACCCCCGGCAGCGGCGATAATGCCGGCATGAAGACCCTGCGCATCGCCACCCGTAAGAGCCCGCTCGCCCTGTGGCAGAGCGAGCATGTCGCCGACCGGCTGCGCGCCGCGCATCCGGGGCTCGAGGTGAGCCTGGTGCCGATGAGCACTCGCGGCGACGAAGTGCTGGACCGCTCGCTGGCCGCGATCGGCGGCAAGGGCCTGTTCCTCAAGGAGCTGGAGCTGGCGATGCTGCGCGGCGAAGCCGACTGCGCGGTGCACTCGCTCAAGGACGTGCCGATGGAACTGGAGCCGGGCTTCGCCCTGCCGGCGGTCCTCGAGCGCGCCGACTACGCCGACGCCTTCGTCAGCAACCACCACGACGGCATCGACAGCCTTCCGCTCGGCGCCCGCGTCGGCACCTCGTCGTTGCGCCGGCAGGCGCAGTTGCGCGCCTTGCGTCCGGACCTGCAATTGCTCGATCTGCGCGGCAACGTCAATACCCGGCTGGCCCGGCTCGATGCTGGCGACTACGACGCCATCGTCCTGGCCTGCGCCGGCTTGCAGCGTCTCGGCTTCGACGCGCGCATCCGCGCCCGCCTCGAATCGCCGTATTGGCTGCCGGCGCCGGCGCAGGGCGCGATCGCGATCGAATGCCGCGAGGACGACGTCGCTGCGCGCACGTTCTGCGCCGCGCTCGATCACGCCGCCACCCGCACCTGCGTCGAAGCCGAGCGCGCCATGAATCGCGCCCTGCATGGCAGCTGCCATGTACCGGTGGCCGCCTACGCGCGCCTGGACGGCGAACACCTGCGCCTCGACGGCCAGGTCGGCTCGGCCAGCGACGGCCGCGCCGTGCGCGCCCACGGCGAAGGCCGCGGCGACGCCCCGGACTGCCTCGGCATCGAGGTCGCGCAACGTTTGTTGGAGCAGGGCGCGGGCGAGTTCATCGCCGATTCGCTGGTGGACATCGACGCGGATTGATTCGGGCTGTGGCTGCCCAACGTCGTTGGCGTTCTACGCTGTCGTTGAGTAGCGCGCCCTCAGTCCAAGCCTTCGCCTTCGTATGCGATCGTCTTTGCCTTGGGGTAGGAGCGGCGTTCTGCTGGATTCTCTTCGGTCACAAGCCGCGACCGCGGGATGCGCAGAGAGTCTGCAACGCCTTCGCCATTGATCGGAGGCGTGAGTTGGCGCGAGGGTAGGAGCGGCGCGAGCCGCGACCGCGCTGCGACGGTCTCGCGGCGTATCGCTCCCGCTAGACCGGGATCAAGATCAAACGCCTAAAGCTTCCGCCACTAAAGCGGCGGGTAACTTTCTTTTGTCTAAAGCAACAAAAGAAAGTCACCAAAGAAAAATGCTTTTGTTTTGAATCACAGGCCCGCACGAGCGATGCCGACGCGGGGATTTTTCATACGGGACATCCTTGTCCCGATGAAAAACGGCGCGCATCCCTGCGCGCCGCCCTCCGGGTCTTCGGTTGCCTTCGCTAGTTCGAGGCGACGCACAGCAACGACAAAATCCCGACAGCAGCGGCAACTTTGCTGTTTCTATTGCCGTTGCTGTTGCTGTTGCTGTTGCTGTGAAGAGCTTGGCGCAGCGGTGAACTTGCGAGAACACCTGGAGACCCGGAGGGCGGCGCACAGGACGTGCGCCGTTTTCCGATAAGACAGGGATGTCTTATCGGA
>NZ_JBQEOE010000063.1:0-18807 GCF_052045105.1 Lysobacter sp. 22409
CCATGGCTAAGGGTAAATTCGAGCGCACCAAGCCGCACGTGAACGTCGGCACGATCGGCCACGTTGACCACGGCAAGACGACGCTGACGGCGGCGCTGACGAAGGTGGGCGCCGAGCGTTTCGGTGGCGAGTTCAAGGCATACGACGCGATCGACGCGGCGCCGGAAGAAAAGGCGCGCGGCATCACGATCTCGACGGCGCACGTGGAATACGAATCGGCGACGCGTCACTACGCGCACGTCGACTGCCCGGGCCACGCCGACTACGTGAAGAACATGATCACGGGCGCGGCGCAGATGGACGGCGCGATCCTGGTGTGCTCGGCCGCTGACGGCCCGATGCCGCAGACCCGCGAACACATCCTGCTGTCGCGCCAGGTCGGCGTGCCGTACATCGTCGTGTTCCTGAACAAGGCCGACATGGTGGACGACGCCGAGCTGCTCGAGCTGGTCGAGATGGAAGTGCGCGAGCTGCTGAGCAAGTACGAGTTCCCGGGCGACGACACCCCGATCATCCACGGCTCGGCCCGTCTGGCGCTGGAAGGCGATCAGAGCGAAATCGGCGTGCCGTCGATCCTGCGTCTGGTCGAAGCGCTGGACAGCTTCATCCCGCAGCCGGAGCGCGACGTCGACAAGCCGTTCCTGATGCCGGTGGAAGACGTGTTCTCGATCTCGGGCCGCGGCACCGTGGTGACCGGCCGTATCGAGCGCGGCATCGTGAAGGTCGGTGACGAAATCGAAATCGTCGGTATCCGTCCGACCCAGAAGACGACGGTCACGGGCGTGGAAATGTTCCGCAAGCTGCTCGACCAGGGTCAGGCGGGCGACAACGCCGGTCTGCTGCTGCGCGGCACCAAGCGCGACGACGTCGAGCGCGGCCAGGTGCTGTGCAAGCCGGGTTCGATCAAGCCGCACACCGACTTCGAAGCCGAAGTCTATGTGCTGTCGAAGGACGAAGGCGGCCGTCACACCCCGTTCTTCAAGGGCTACCGTCCGCAGTTCTACTTCCGCACCACCGACATCACCGGCGCTTGCGAGCTGCCGGAGGGCGTCGAGATGGTGATGCCGGGCGACAACGTGAAGATGGTCGTCACGCTGATCAACCCGGTGGCGATGGACGAGGGCCTGCGCTTCGCGATCCGCGAAGGCGGCCGTACCGTCGGCGCCGGCGTCGTGGCCAAGATCATCAAGTAATCGCACCATCGCGGCGGTCGCAAGGCCGCCGCAAGCCGCGAACGGCGGGCCGGCAACCCGGTCCGCCTTCGTTGTTTAGTACACCTTGGAATATCCGCTCGATCCCGGGCCCGATTCGGGCGCTGAGTCGGGCAGAAGACTTCAAAGACGTACGCCAGTAGCTCAATTGGCAGAGCAGCGGTCTCCAAAACCGCAGGTTGGGGGTTCGAGTCCCTCCTGGCGTGCCACTCGATACCGAGCCGGCTCGGACGATCCGGCGACTGGAATGCATTGAAAGGGCCGCGCAGGGATGGGCGGGCTTTCGCGAGGGAATCGCCCCGAGAATGAACAGCAAGGCCGAACAACATAAATCCGGCGGTGCCGGTGATATCGCCAAGTACGCGCTGGCGCTGCTGCTTGCGCTGGGCGGTGTGTTCGCCTACCTCTGGTTCGAGAACTGGAGCGGCCCGCTGCGTAGCGGCGTGGTCGTCGCCGGCCTGCTCGCCGGCGCGGTGGTGTTCATGTTTTCCACCAAGGGTGCACAGACCCGCGAATTCCTCTCGGAATCGCGTTTCGAGTTGCGCAAGGTGGTCTGGCCGACCCGCGAAGAAGCGCTCAAGACCACCTGGGTGGTCATGATCGCGGTCGCGATTCTCAGCCTCATCCTGTCCGGCTTCGATTATGTGATCCAGGCTGCGGTCAAGTTCCTGCTGTCGCGTTGAGGAGACGACCGACGTGAATTCGCAAGATAACAAGCGCTGGTACGTGGTACATGCGTATTCCGGCTTCGAAAAGTCCGTGGCGCAAGCGCTGCGCGACCGCATCGTCCGTTTCGAAATGCAGGACCGCTTCGGCGACGTCCTGGTGCCGACCGAAGAAGTCGTCGAAATGCGTTCCGGCCAGAAGCGCCGGTCCGAACGTAAATTCTTCCCGGGCTATGTCCTGGTCCAGATCGCCACGCACGACGAAGCCGGTATTCCGCGCATCGACAGCGAAAGCTGGCATCTGATCAAGGAAACCCCGAAGGTCATGGGTTTCATCGGCGGCACCGCCGATCGCCCCTTGCCGATCCAGGACCGCGAAGCGGACCGGATCCTGCAGCGCGTTCAGGAAGGCGTCGAAAAGCCGCGTCCGAAGGTGCTGTTCGAGCCGGGCGAAATGGTCCGTGTGGTCGATGGCCCGTTCGTCGATTTCAACGGCGTGGTCGAGGAAATCAACTACGAGAAGAGCCGCCTGCGCGTTGCAGTGCTGATCTTCGGCCGCTCGACCCCGGTCGAGCTGGAATTCGGGCAGGTCGAAAAGGCCACCTGAGCCCGGCCCCGGCCTGGCTGACCCCATCGAACGAGGCCCGGCTTGCCGGGTCTCGTCGTGTCGTATTCCAAAAAACCTGATATAGTGCGCGGCTCACTGCCTAGATGCGGTGGCCCATTCATTCAGCTGCCCCCTCTGAAAAGGTCCGGGGCGGCTGTCTGCGCAAGCAAAACGCGATGCCGGAACGCGCGATTTCCGGCCCGATGGGGAGCCTGAGGTCCAGGCGCTAGCACCCGGAGAGCAGAGCAATGGCAAAGAAAGTAGTCGGTTACATCAAGCTGCAGGTGAAGGCCGGTCAGGCCAACCCCTCGCCGCCGGTCGGTCCTGCGCTGGGTCAGCGCGGCCTGAACATCATGGAGTTCTGCAAGGCGTTCAACGCCGCGACCTCCAAGCTCGAGCCGGGTCTGCCGACTCCGGTCATCATCACGGCCTACTCGGACCGTACCTTCACCTTCGTCACCAAGAGCACCCCGGCTTCGGTCCTGCTCAAGAAGGCCGCCGGCATCTCGTCGGGCTCCAAGCGCCCGAACACCGAGAAGGTGGGCAAGGTCACCCGTAAGCAGCTCGAAGACATCGCCAAGGCGAAGGAAGCGGATCTGACCGCGGCCGACCTGGAAGCGGCAGTGAAGACGATTGCGGGTTCGGCCCGCAGCATGGGTCTGGTGGTGGAGGGCTGATCATGGCAATCACGAAGCGCGAAAAAGCAATCAAGGCAGCCGTGGTCCCGGGCAAGGCCTACTCGTTCGAAGAAGCGGTCAAGATCGTGAAGACCGCGACCAAGGCCAAGTTCGTCGAGTCCGTCGACGTCGCCGTGCGCCTGGGCGTGGACGCGAAGAAGTCCGACCAGCAGGTCCGTGGCTCGACCGTGCTCCCGGCCGGCACCGGCAAGACCGTGCGCGTGGCGGTGTTCGCCCCGGCCGGCGCGAAGGCCGACGAGGCCCTGGCCGCCGGCGCCGAAGCCGTCGGTATGGACGACCTGGCCGAGAAGATGCAGGCCGGCGATCTGAACTACGACGTCGTCATCGCCACCCCGGACGCCATGCGCGTCGTCGGTAAGCTGGGCCAGGTGCTCGGCCCGCGCGGCCTGATGCCGAACCCGAAGGTCGGTACCGTCTCGCCGAACCCGGCCGAAGCGGTCAAGAACGCCAAGGGCGGCCAGGTGCGTTACCGCACCGACAAGGCCGGCATCATCCACTGCACCCTGGGCAAGGCTTCGTTCGAAGACGCCTCGCTGAAGGACAACCTGCAGGCGCTGCTGCTCGACCTGATCAAGGCCAAGCCGGCGACCGCCAAGGGTCAGTACCTGCAGAAGATCTCGATCAGCTCGACCATGGGTCCGGGCGTGACCGTCGATCTGACCTCGCTGTCGCTCAAGTAATCGAATCAATGGAGTGAGCCAAGAGAAGTGAGGAGTGAGCGAAAAGCCGCATTCGCTCTCACTCGTTTCTCGCTTCTCTCACCTCGCTCCTAACTTTTTGAGGGCTATCGCCCAGGGGCAACCCGAAGCGATCGCCGTCAAAGACCGCAGGCGCGGTCAGCGCATACCGACGACGGGCAGGGAAGCTCGACACGGCAAGGAGTCGCCGTCGGTACAGCGGGATCGCTTAATTCGGACTCTTCGGAGCCGGGCCGGCGTAGATGGTGCCGCCCCTGAAACCATTTTCAGGAAAGGCCACCACCCGGGATGCCTTCGGCGTCCCCGGCGCCAAGGACGGTCGCCGCCCAGGACCGCAAGCGGCAGGAGCCGTAAGCGGAGTTAATAGTGCCGGGATGGGTAGTACGGGATCGGGGATCGGTCGAAGCCAGGCGCAAGCCGCTTCGCCGGTTCCCTCTCACGAATCCCGAATCCCGGCCTTGGAGGAGTGCAATGGCTCTTAATCTGTCTCAGAAGCAAGAAGTAGTCGCCGAACTGGCAGAAGTCGCCGCCAAGGCTCACTCCTTGATTGCTGCCGAGTACGCAGGCATCACGGTCGGTCAAATGACCGCGATGCGCAAGAAGGCTCGTGAAACCGGTGTGTACTTGCGTGTCGTCAAGAACACCCTGGCTTCGCGTGCCGTTGCCGGTACCGAATACGAGTGCGTCCAAGACAAGCTCGTCGGTCCGTTGCTGTATGCGTTCTCGACGGAAGAACCCGGCGCTGCCGGTCGTCTGATCAAGGAATTCGCCAAGGGTAACGACAAGCTGCAGGCCAAGGTCGTCGCGTTGGGAGGCCAGGTGTACCCGGCCAGCCACGTCGACGTGCTTGCCTCGCTGCCGACCCTCGATCAGGCCCTGGCCATGCTGGCCCGCGTCCTGTCCGAACCCGCCAGCATGTTCGCCCGCGCCGTCAAGGCCGTGGCCGACCAGCAGGGCGGTGGCGAAGTCGCTGTCGAAGCTCCGGCCGAAGCGGAACCGGCGTAATCGCCGCCCCGCATTCGCGACCGCTTCACTGAATCCGATTCGTAAGATCAATATTTCCTGAGGTTATTCAAATGTCCCTTTCCAACGAACAAATCGTCGAAGCCATCGCCGAAAAGAGCCTGATGGAAGTCATGGAACTCGTCCGCGCGATCGAAGAGAAGTTCGGCGTTTCCGCCGCTGCTCCGGTCGTTGCCGGCGTTGCCGCCGAAGCCGCTGCTCCGGTCGAAGAGCAGACCGAGTTCAACGTCATCCTGAAGGCTGCCGGCGAGAAGAAGGTCGAAGTCATTAAGGCCGTCCGCGCCATCACCGGTCTGGGCCTGAAGGAAGCGAAGGACCTGGTCGAAGGCGCTCCGCAGACCGTCAAGGAAGCCGTCTCGAAGGCCGACGCCGAGAAGTTCAAGAAGGACCTCGAAGCCGCTGGTGCAGCTGTCGAAGTCAAGTAAGTCGTACTTGCGTCGCCGAGTCACTTTGGCGACCACTGAAGGCTGGGGACGAAAGTCCCCGGCCTTTGGCCGTTCCACGGGAACCGATGTTCCCGGCGTCATCCGAGTTACCAGTCGGAAGTAGCGGGAGAAGGCGTGCTGGTGCCGGCAATACCAGCGACTTCCCACTGGCAATTTTCCCTTGTTCCCCCGGACCGCGGACGCGCGGTCTGCCCGGAAGGACGCCACGGCGGCTTTCCCGGCCCATTAAAGTTAATCGAGGCGGTAGCTCACCATGACCACAGCTTCCACGAACTATTCGTTCACCGAAAAGAAGCGCATCCGCAAGGACTTCGGCAAGCGCAAGTCCATCCTCGAAGTGCCGTTCCTGCTCGCGATCCAGGTCGATTCCTATCGCGAATTCCTGCAGGAGCACACCGACCCGGCGAAGCGCGCCGATCGCGGCCTGCACGCCGCCCTGAAGTCGGTGTTCCCGATCTCCAGCTACAGCGGCAACGCTGCTCTCGAATACGTCGGCTACAAGCTCGGCGACCCGGTGTTCGATGAGCGCGAGTGCCGCAACCGCGGCCTGTCCTACGGCGCCCCGCTGCGCGTGACCGTGCGCCTGGTGATCTACGACCGCGAGTCGTCGACCAAGGCCATCAAGTACGTGAAGGAGCAAGAGGTCTACATGGGCGAAATCCCGCTCATGACCGACAACGGCACCTTCATCGTCAACGGCACCGAGCGCGTCATCGTCTCGCAGCTGCACCGTTCGCCCGGCGTGTTCTTCGACCACGACCGCGGCAAGACCCACAGCTCGGGCAAGCTGCTGTACAGCGCCCGCATCATTCCCTACCGCGGTTCCTGGCTCGACTTCGAGTTCGACCCGAAGGACGCGCTGTTCACCCGTATCGACCGTCGCCGCAAGCTGCCGGTCACCGTGCTGCTGCGCGCGCTCGGCTACAACAACGAAGAAATGCTCGCCGAGTTCTTCGAGATCAACACCTTCCACATCATGTCCGAGGGCGTGCAGTGGGAGCTGGTCTCCGAGCGCCTGCGCGGCGAAACCCTGGACTTCGATCTGGCCGACGGCGACAAGGTCATCGTCGAAGCCGGCAAGCGCATCACCGCGCGCCACGTCAAGCAGCTTGAGCAGTCCGGCATCGCCGCGCTGGCCGTGCCCGACAGCTACCTGGTCGGCCGCATCCTGTCGCACGACGTCGTCGACACCCGTTCCGGCGAACTGCTGGCCTCGGCCAACGACGAAATCAGCGACGACCAGCTCGCCGCGTTCCGCAAGGCCGGCATCGAGTCGGTCGGCACGATCTGGGTCAACGACCTCGACCGCGGTCCATACATCTCCAACACCCTGCGCATCGATCCGTCGAAGACGCAGCTGGAAGCCCTGGTCGAAATCTACCGGATGATGCGTCCGGGCGAGCCGCCGACCAAGGACGCCGCGCAGAACCTGTTCCACAACCTGTTCTTCACCTTCGAGCGCTACGACCTGTCGGGCGTGGGCCGGATGAAGTTCAACCGCCGCATCGGCCGCAAGGAAACCCTCGGCGCCTCGGTGCTGTACGACGCCAAGTACTTCGCCGAGCGCAAGGACGACGAGTCCGTGCGCCTGCGCAACGAGCTGGGCAAGACCTCGGACATCCTCGACGTCATCCGCGTCCTGACCGAGATCCGCAACGGCCGCGGCGTGGTCGACGACATCGATCACCTGGGCAACCGCCGCGTGCGTTCGGTCGGCGAAATGGCCGAGAACACCTTCCGCGTCGGCCTGGTCCGCGTCGAGCGCGCGGTCAAGGAACGCCTGTCGATGGCCGAGTCCGAAGGCCTTACGCCGCAGGAACTGATCAACGCCAAGCCGGTGGCCGCCGCGATCAAGGAGTTCTTCGGCTCCTCGCAGCTGTCGCAGTTCATGGACCAGAACAACCCGCTGTCGGAAGTCACGCACAAGCGTCGCGTGTCGGCCCTCGGCCCGGGCGGCCTGACCCGCGAGCGCGCCGGCTTCGAAGTGCGCGACGTGCACCCGACCCATTACGGCCGCGTCTGCACCATCGAAACGCCTGAAGGCCCGAACATCGGCCTGATCAACTCGCTGGCCGTGTTCGCCCGCACCAACAAGTACGGCTTCCTCGAGACGCCGTACCGCAAGGTCGTGGACGGCAAGGTCACCGACGACGTCGAGTTCCTCTCGGCGATCGAAGAGAACGAGTACGTCATCGCCCAGGCCAACGCGCCGCAGGACGACAAGGGCATGATCAGCTCGCAGTTCGTCGCATGCCGTTACCAGGGCGAAACCCTGCTCAAGCCGCCGTCCGAGATCCACTTCATGGACGTCTCGCCGATGCAGACCGTGTCGGTCGCGGCCGCGCTGGTTCCGTTCCTCGAGCACGATGACGCCAACCGCGCGTTGATGGGCGCGAACATGCAGCGCCAGGCCGTCCCGACCCTGAAGGCGCAGAAGCCGCTGGTCGGTACCGGCATCGAGCGCGCCGTGGCGCGCGACTCGGGCGTGACCGTGAATGCGCTGCGCGGCGGCACGATCGAGCAGATCGATGCGGCCCGTATCGTGGTCAAGGTCAACGAGTCGGAAATCTCCGGCGTCACCGATGCCGGCGTCGACATCTACAACCTGATCAAGTACACGCGTTCGAACCAGAACACCTGTATCAATCAGAGCCCGCTGGTCAAGGTCGGCGACGTCATCGCCCGCGGCGACGTGCTGGCCGACGGCCCCTCGACCGACATCGGCGAGCTCGCGCTCGGCCAGAACATGCTGGTCGCGTTCATGCCGTGGAACGGCTACAACTTCGAAGACTCGATCCTGCTCTCCGAGCGCGTGGTCGAAGAGGATCGCTACACCACGATCCACATCGAAGAGCTGACCTGCGTCGCGCGCGACACCAAGCTGGGACCGGAGGAAATCTCCGCCGACATCCCGAACGTCTCCGAGCAGGCGCTGAACCGCCTCGACGAGTCGGGCGTGGTCTACATCGGCGCCGAAGTTCGCGCCGGCGACATCCTGGTCGGCAAGGTCACGCCGAAGGGCGAGAGCCAGCTGACCCCGGAAGAGAAGCTGCTGCGCGCGATCTTCGGCGAGAAGGCTTCGGACGTTAAGGACAGCTCGCTGCGCGTGCCCCCGGGCATGGACGGCACCGTCATCGACGTGCAGGTCTTCACCCGCGACGGCATCGAGAAGGACAAGCGCGCCCGCCAGATCGAAGAGTCGGAAATCCGTCGCGTCAAGAAGGACTTCGACGACCAGTTCCGCATCCTCGAAGCGGCGATCTACGACCGTCTGCGTTCGCAGCTGATCGGCAAGACCGCCAACGGCGGCGCCGGCCTGAAGAAGGGCGACACGGTGACCAGCCTGGTGCTCGACGGCCTGAAGAAGTCCGATTGGTTCACCCTGCGCATGAAGGACGAGGAAGCGATCGAAGCGATCGAACGCGCCCAGAAGCAGATCGACGTCCACCAGAAGGAATTCGACCGCCGCTTCGCCGACAAGCGCGGCAAGATCACCCAGGGCGACGACCTCGCGCCGGGCGTGCTCAAGATGGTCAAGGTGTTCCTGGCGGTTAAGCGCCGCATCCAGCCGGGCGACAAGATGGCCGGCCGTCACGGCAACAAGGGTGTCGTGTCGACCATCGTGCCGGTCGAGGACATGCCGTACGCAGCCGACGGCCAGACCGTCGACATCGTGCTGAACCCGTTGGGCGTGCCGTCGCGTATGAACATCGGCCAGATCCTCGAAGTGCATCTGGGCTGGGCCGCCAAGGGCCTGGGCCAGAAGATCCAGCGCATGCTGGAAGCGCAGCAGAAGATCGCCGAACTGCGCAAGTTCCTCGACGACATCTACAACCACGACCAGAAGCTGCACGGTCAGCGCGTCGATCTGAAGCAGTTCACCGACGAAGAGCTGCTGACCCTGGCGCACAACCTGGTCGACGGCGTGCCGATGGCGACGCCGGTGTTCGACGGCGCGGCAGAGTTCGAGATCAAGCGCATGCTCGAGCTGGCCGAGCTGCCGAGCAGCGGTCAGACGATCCTGCACGACGGCCGCACCGGCGAGGCGTTCGAGCGTCCGGTCACGATCGGCTACATGCACATGCTGAAGCTGAACCACCTCGTCGACGACAAGATGCACGCGCGTTCGACCGGTCCGTACTCGCTCGTCACCCAGCAGCCGCTGGGCGGCAAGGCGCAGTTCGGCGGCCAGCGTTTCGGCGAAATGGAAGTCTGGGCGCTGGAAGCCTACGGCGCGGCCTACACCCTGCAGGAAATGCTCACGGTGAAGTCCGACGACGTGCAGGGCCGCAACCAGATGTACAAGAACATCGTCGACGGCGAGTACGAGATGGTCGCCGGCATGCCGGAGTCCTTCAACGTGCTCGTGAAGGAAATCCGCTCGCTCGCGATCAACATGGAGCTGGAAGAGAACTGAGGACCGCCGGGAGTCGGGAATGCGGGAGGGAATCGCGAAAGCGTTCCGTCCCCGTCCCGAAGCCCGATCTGACGACTCCCAATTCTCGATTCCCGATTCCCGGAGAAACCCATGAAAGACTTGCTCAATCTCTTCAACCAGCAGCGTCCCGCGCTGGACTTCGACGCGATCAAGATCGCGCTGGCGTCGCCCGACCTGATCCGTTCGTGGTCGTTCGGCGAAGTGAAGAAGCCGGAAACCATCAACTACCGTACCTTCAAGCCCGAACGCGACGGTCTGTTCTGCGCCGCCATCTTCGGACCGATCAAGGACTACGAGTGCCTGTGCGGTAAGTACAAGCGCATGAAGCACCGCGGCGTGGTCTGCGAGAAGTGCGGCACCGAAGTGACCCTGGCCAAGGTGCGCCGCGAGCGCATGGGCCACATCGACCTCGCTTCGCCGGTCGCGCACATCTGGTTCCTGAAGTCGCTGCCCTCGCGCATCGGCTTGATGCTCGACATGACCCTGCGCGACATCGAGCGCATCCTGTACTTCGAAGCCTACGTCGTGACCGAGCCGGGCCTGACCCCGATGGAACGCGGCAACCTGCTGACCGAAGAGCAGTACCTGACCGCGCGTCAGGAGCACGGCGACGACTTCGAAGCCGCGATGGGCGCCGAGGCCGTGTACGACCTGCTGCGCACGATCGACCTGCAGGCCGAAATGCTGCAGCTGCGCGAAGAGATCGCCTCGACCAACAGCGAAACCAAGCTCAAGCGCCTCACCAAGCGCATCAAGCTGGTCGAAGCCTTCCTCGAATCCGGCAACCGTCCGGAGTGGATGGTCATGACCGTGCTGCCGGTGCTGCCGCCGGACCTGCGTCCACTGGTGCCGCTGGACGGCGGCCGCTTCGCGACCTCCGACCTGAACGATCTGTACCGTCGCGTCATCAACCGCAACAACCGCCTGCGCCGCCTGCTCGAACTCAATGCGCCCGACATCATCGTGCGCAACGAGAAGCGCATGCTGCAGGAGTCGGTCGACGCCCTGATGGACAACGGCCGTCGCGGCCGCGCCATCACCGGCACCAACAAGCGCCCGCTCAAGTCGCTCGCCGACATGATCAAGGGCAAGCAGGGCCGTTTCCGTCAGAACCTGCTGGGCAAGCGCGTCGACTACTCGGGCCGTTCGGTCATCGTGGTCGGCCCGACCCTGCGTCTGCACGAGTGCGGCCTGCCGAAGAAGATGGCGCTGGAGCTGTTCAAGCCCTTCATCTTCGCCAAGCTGCAGCGTCGCGGCCTGGCCACCACGATCAAGGCCGCCAAGAAGCTGGTCGAGCGTGAAGAGGCCGAGGTGTGGGACATCCTCGAAGAGGTGATCCGCGAGCATCCGGTGCTGTTGAACCGCGCTCCGACCCTGCACCGTCTCGGCATCCAGGCGTTCGAGCCGGTGTTGATCGAAGGCAAGGCGATCCAGCTGCACCCGCTGGTCTGCACCGCGTTCAACGCCGACTTCGACGGCGACCAGATGGCCGTCCACGTGCCGCTCTCGCTGGAAGCCCAGCTGGAAGCGCGCGCGTTGATGATGGCGTCCAACAACATCCTGTCGCCGGCCAACGGCGAGCCGATCATCGTGCCGTCGCAGGACGTCGTGCTCGGCCTGTACTACATGACCCGCGCCCTGGAGAACAAGGCGGGCGAGGGCATGGCGTTCGCCAACGTGGCCGAAGTCAAGCGCGCCTACGACAACCGCGTCGTGCAGATCCACGCCAAGGTCAAGGTCCGCATCAGCGAGATCGTGATCAACGAGGACGGCACCCGCGAGCCCAAGACCTCGATCGTCGACACCACCGTCGGCCGCGCCCTGCTGCGCGAGATCCTGCCGGACGGCCTGCCGTACGCGCTGGCCAACACCGAGCTGACCAAGAAGAACATCAGCCGCCTGATCAACTCGTGCTACCGCATGCTCGGCCTGAAGGACACGGTCGTGTTCGCCGACAAGCTGATGTACACCGGCTTCGCTTACGCGACCCGCGCCGGCGTCTCGATCGGCATCGACGACATGATCATCCCGGGCGAGAAGAAGGGCATCCTGGCCGAGGCCGAGACCGAAGTGCTGGAAATCCAGCAGCAGTACCAGTCCGGTCTGGTCACCGCCGGCGAGCGCTACAACAAGGTCGTCGACATCTGGTCGCGCACGAACGAGCGCGTGGCCAAGGCGATGATGGACGCGATCGGCACCGACACCGTGGAAAACGCCGAAGGCAAGCGCGTTCCGCAGAAGTCGATGAACTCGATCTACATCATGGCCGACTCCGGCGCCCGCGGTTCGCAGGCCCAGATCCGTCAGCTGGCCGGTATGCGCGGCCTGATGGCGCGTCCCGACGGCTCGATCATCGAGACGCCGATCACCGCGAACTTCCGCGAAGGCCTGAACGTTCTCCAGTACTTCATCTCGACCCACGGTGCCCGTAAGGGTCTGGCCGATACCGCGTTGAAGACGGCGAACTCGGGTTACCTGACCCGTCGTCTGGTCGACGTGGCGCAGGACGTGGTCATCACCGAAACCGATTGCGGCACGCTCGGCGGTCTGACCATGACCCCGATCGTCGAAGGCGGCGACGTCGTCGAACCGCTGCGCGACCGCGTGCTGGGCCGCGTCGTGGCCGAGGACGTGTTCCTGCCGGGCAACGACGAGGATCCGATCGTCACCCGCAACACCCTGCTCGACGAAG
Source organism: Lysobacter sp. 22409 (assembly GCF_052045105.1). NCBI lineage: Bacteria > Pseudomonadati > Pseudomonadota > Gammaproteobacteria > Lysobacterales > Lysobacteraceae > Lysobacter > Lysobacter sp. 22409. The sequence goes on from NZ_JBQEOE010000063.1 coordinate 12,479, forward strand.
CCTGGGTGCAGAAGCTCGAGGACGCCAGCGTCCAGTCGATCAAGGTGCGTTCGACCATCACCTGCGAAAGCAGCTTCGGCGTGTGCGCCCACTGCTACGGCCGCGACCTGGGCCGCGGTCACCTGGTCAACCACGGCGAAGCGGTCGGCGTCGTCGCCGCTCAGTCGATCGGCGAACCCGGCACGCAGCTGACCATGCGTACGTTCCACATCGGTGGTGCGGCTTCGCGTGCCGCCGCCATCGACAACGTCACGGTCAAGACCACCGGTTCGATCAAGTTCAACAACCTCAAGCACGTCGCTCACGCCAACGGCCACCTGGTCGCGGTGTCGCGTTCGGGCGAACTGTCGGTCCTCGACCCGCACGGCCGCGAGCGCGAGCGCTACAAGCTGCCGTACGGCGCGACCGTCGCGGTCAAGGACGGCGCCGAGATCAAGGCCGGCCAGACCGTCGCCAACTGGGATCCGCATAACCACCCGATCGTTTCGGAAGTCGCCGGTTTCATCCGCTTCATCGACTTCGTCGACGGCGTGACCGTGATCGAGAAGACCGACGAACTGACCGGCCTGGCTTCGCGCGAGATCACCGATCCGAAGCGTCGCGGCTCGATGGGCAAGGACCTGCGCCCGATCGTGCGCATCGTCGACAAGAACGGCAAGGATCTGCAGATCCCGAACACCGACTTGCCGGCGCAGTACCTGCTGCCGCCGCGCTCGATCGTCAACCTGCAGGACGGTGCGCCGGTCGGCGTGGGCGACGTGGTCGCCAAGATCCCGCAGGAAGCCTCGAAGACCCGCGACATCACCGGTGGTCTGCCGCGCGTGGCCGACTTGTTCGAAGCGCGCAAGCCCAAGGACCCGGCGATCCTCGCCGAAGTCTCGGGTATCGTCAGCTTCGGCAAGGACACCAAGGGCAAGCAGCGCCTGATCATCAAGCAGGCCGACGGTGAAGAGCACGAAGAGCTGATCCCGAAGTACCGCCAGATCATCGTGTTCGAAGGCGAGCACGTGGAGAAGGGCGAGACCGTGGTGGACGGCGAGCCGAGCCCGCAGGACATCCTGCGTCTGTTGGGCGTCGAACCGCTGGCCGTGTACCTGACCAAGGAAATCCAGGACGTCTACCGCCTGCAGGGCGTGAAGATCAACGACAAGCACATCGAGGTGATCGTTCGCCAGATGCTGCGCAAGGTCGAGATCACCGACCAGGGCGACAGCAAGTTCCTGCACGGCGAGCAGATCGAGCGTCAGCGCTTCGTCGAAGAGAACGCCCGCCTGCTGGCCCGCAACGAGATCCCGTCGAAGTACGACCCGGTCCTGCTCGGCATCACCAAGGCCTCGCTGGCGACCGAGTCGTTCATCTCGGCCGCCTCGTTCCAGGAGACCACCCGCGTGCTGACCGAGGCTGCCGTGCGCGGCACCCGCGACGGCCTGCGCGGTCTCAAGGAAAACGTGATCGTCGGTCGCCTGATCCCGGCCGGTACCGGCCTGGCGTACCACACCCAGCGCCGCAAGAACGCCTCGGGTCTGACCGACTCGGAAATGGAAGCCCTGTCGGGCCCTGTCTCGGCCCCGGCGGTCGAGGCTCCGGCCCCGGCGGCCCCGGTGGCCGAAGCGGCAGGCGAGGAGTCCAGCGCCTCCTGAGGCGCTGCGGCTCGTAATCGCGCGGAAATACAGCTAAACTATGTAATTCGGACGGCCTTCGGGCCGTCCCAGATCACGAAATGAGGCGCAGGGAGCGCCTCGTGTTCGGCCCAGGGCAGGGCGGGATCAATCGGAGTTGGAATGGAATTGGCGCTGTCTGGCGCCGATTTCGTTCGTCCGCGTCGCTCGCGTTGACGGCCACGTCAAACGCGAGCTATACTTTTTCGTCTCGGTGGGTCGGGTGTATTCGGCTTGCCGTTCGTTTCTCACGAAGCGGCCGCCCGGCCCCTCATCAATAGAGTTCTAGATGGCAACCATCAATCAGCTCGTCCGCAAGCCGCGGCAGGCGACCACCTACAAGAGCGCCTCGCCGGCGCTGGCGAATTGCCCGCAGCGTCGCGGCGTTTGCACCCGCGTTTACACCACGACCCCGAAGAAGCCGAACTCGGCTCTGCGCAAGGTCGCCAAGGTGCGCCTGACCAACGGCTACGAAATCATTTCGTACATCGGCGGCGAAGGCCACAACCTGCAGGAGCACTCGGTGGTCCTGATCCGCGGCGGTCGCGTCAAGGATCTGCCGGGCGTGCGCTACCACACCGTGCGCGGCTCGCTCGACGCCGCCGGTGTCGCCAAGCGTCGCCAGAGCCGTTCCAAGTACGGCGCCAAGCGTCCGAAGTCCTAAGCGCGTCGTTTCGTCGACTGGCGCTTCGCGTAAGCGCCGGGTCCCGGAAATACGTCTACCAAGAATCACGAGAATAGGTACGCACCATGTCGCGTAAAGGTTCCACCCCGCAGCGTTCGGTTCTGCCCGATCCCAAGCACGGCAGCGAGACGATCGCGCGCTTCATCAATATGGTCATGCAGAGCGGCAAGAAGTCCGTCGCCGAGAAGATCGTTTACGGCGCGATGGACGTCATCGGCGAAAAGAGCCCGAATGCTCTCGAGCTGGTCGAGAAGGCGCTGACCAACGTCTCTCCGTCGGTCGAAGTGAAGTCGCGTCGCGTCGGCGGCGCCACCTACCAGGTGCCGGTCGAAGTGCGTTCGTCGCGCCGCATGGCGCTGGCGATGCGTTGGCTGATCGAGTCGGCGCGCAAGCGCGGCGAGAGCAGCATGCCGCGCAAGCTCGCCGCCGAACTGCTCGACGCCTCGGAAAACCGCGGCGCTGCGATCAAGAAGCGCGAAGAGACCCACCGTATGGCGGAAGCGAACCGCGCGTTCGCGCACTACCGCTGGTGATCCGAGCGCCCTGGCAACAGGGCCTTCGCAACATCCGCATGAGATGTTGCCGCGGCGGCGTAAAGGCCGCCTAGCGAACCGGAGGCCGCCCACGAGGCGGCGTCCGGCCATTTGGAATTCGAAAACTTATTACGAGAGGGTCCCGTGGCTCGCACCACTCCCATCGAGCGTTACCGCAACTTCGGCATCATGGCGCACATCGACGCGGGTAAAACCACGACGTCCGAGCGCATCCTTTTCTACACCGGCGTCAGCCACAAGATCGGCGAAGTGCACGAAGGTGCCGCGACGATGGACTGGATGGAGCAGGAGCAGGAACGCGGCATCACCATCACGTCGGCAGCGACGACCGCGTTCTGGAAGGGCATGGACAAGTCCCTGCCCGAGCACCGTTTCAACATCATCGATACCCCCGGACACGTCGACTTCACTATCGAAGTGGAGCGCTCGCTGCGCGTCCTCGACGGCGCGGTGTTCGTGCTGTGCGCGGTCGGCGGCGTGCAACCGCAGTCCGAGACCGTGTGGCGCCAGGCCAACAAGTACTCCGTGCCGCGCATGGCCTTCGTCAACAAGATGGACCGTACCGGTGCCAACTTCGACAAGGTCGTCGAGCAGCTGAAGGCCCGTCTGGGCGCCTACGCCGTGCCGATGCAGGTGCCGATCGGCGCCGAAGAAGGCTTCGAGGGCGTGGTCGACCTGCTCAAGATGAAGGCCATCCACTGGGATGTCGCTTCGCAGGGCACCAAGTTCGAATACCGCGACGTGCCGGCCGATCTGCAGGCCACCGCCGAAGCGGCTCGCGCGTTCATGGTCGAAGCCGCGGCGGAAGCCTCGGAAGAGCTCATGGACAAGTACCTCAACGAGGGCGAGCTGAGCGAAGAAGAGATCGTCGCCGGTCTGCGCGCGCGCACCCTGCGCGTCGAGATCGTGCCGGTGTTCTGTGGCTCGGCGTTCAAGAACAAGGGCGTGCAGGCCATGCTCGACGGCGTGATCAACCTGCTGCCGTCGCCGTCCGACCGTCCGCCGGTCGCCGGCATCGACGAGGACGAGAAGGAAGACACCCGCAAGGCGTCCGACACCGAACCGTTCTCGGCGCTGGCGTTCAAGATCATGACCGACCCGTTCGTGGGTTCGCTGACCTTCTTCCGCGTCTATTCGGGCGTGCTGAATTCGGGCGACCAGGTGTACAACCCGGTCAAGTCGAAGAAGGAACGCGTCGGCCGCATCCTGCAGATGCACGCCAACCAGCGCGACGAAATCAAGGAAGTCCGCGCCGGCGACATCGCCGCAGCGGTCGGCCTGAAGGACGTGACCACCGGCGACACGCTGTGCGCGCAGGATCACATCATCACCCTCGAGCGCATGATCTTCCCGGAGCCCGTCATCTCGATGGCGGTCGAACCGAAGACCAAGTCGGACCAGGAAAAGATGGGTATCGCCCTGGGCCGCCTGGCGCAGGAAGATCCTTCGTTCCGCGTGCGTACCGACGAAGAATCGGGCCAGACCATCATCGCCGGCATGGGCGAGCTGCACCTGGACATCCTCGTCGACCGCATGAAGCGCGAGTTCAACGTCGAAGCCAACGTCGGCAAGCCGCAGGTCGCTTACCGCGAGACCATCCGCAAGTCGGACGTCAAGTCGGACTACAAGCACGCCAAGCAGTCCGGCGGTAAGGGTCAGTACGGTCACGTCGTGATCGAGCTGTCGCCGATGAACGAGAAAGATCGCGCGCACGAAGACGTCGAGAACGATTTCCTGTTCATCAACGACATCACCGGCGGCGTGATTCCGAAGGAATTCATCCCGGCCGTCGAGAAGGGCCTGCGCGAGACCATCACCAGCGGTCCGCTGGCCGGCTTCCCGGTCGTCGGCGTCAAGGTCAAGCTCGTGTTCGGTTCGTACCACGACGTCGACTCGTCGGAAATGGCGTTCAAGCTCGCTTCGTCGATGGCGTTCAAGGAAGGCTTCCGCAAGGCGGATCCGGTCCTGCTGGAGCCGATGATGAAGGTCGAAGTCGTGACGCCGGAAGAGTACGTCGGCGACGTGATGGGCGACCTGAGCCGTCGTCGCGGCCTGCTGCAGGGCCAGGACGACACGCCGTCGGGCAAGACCATCAACGCGATGGTGCCGCTGGGCGAAATGTTCGGTTACGCGACGACCATTCGTTCGCTGACCCAGGGCCGCGCGACCTTCACGATGGAATTCGACCACTACGCCGAAGCGCCGAACAACATCGCCGACGCAGTGATCAAGAAGTCCTGATCGTAAGTGAGCCGGCCTGCCGGCCGGCTCACGTTCAAGCAATCAACAAGTAATTCCTTAAAGAGAGACAACCATGGCTAAGGGTAAATTCGAGCGCACCAAGCCGCACGTGAACGTCGGCACGATCGGCCACGTTGACCACGGCAAGACGACGCTGACGGCGGCGCTGACGAAGGTGGGCGCCGAGCGTTTCGGTGGCGAGTTCAAGGCATACGACGCGATCGACGCGGCGCCGGAAGAAAAGGCGCGCGGCATCACGATCTCGACGGCGCACGTGGAATACGAATCGGCGACGCGTCACTACGCGCACGTCGACTGCCCGGGCCACGCCGACTACGTGAAGAACATGATCACGGGCGCGGCGCAGATGGACGGCGCGATCCTGGTGTGCTCGGCCGCTGACGGCCCGATGCCGCAGACCCGCGAACACATCCTGCTGTCGCGCCAGGTCGGCGTGCCGTACATCGTCGTGTTCCTGAACAAGGCCGACATGGTGGACGACGCCGAGCTGCTCGAGCTGGTCGAGATGGAAGTGCGCGAGCTGCTGAGCAAGTACGAGTTCCCGGGCGACGACACCCCGATCATCCACGGCTCGGCCCGTCTGGCGCTGGAAGGCGATCAGAGCGAAATCGGCGTGCCGTCGATCCTGCGTCTGGTCGAAGCGCTGGACAGCTTCATCCCGCAGCCGGAGCGCGACGTCGACAAGCCGTTCCTGATGCCGGTGGAAGACGTGTTCTCGATCTCGGGCCGCGGCACCGTGGTGACCGGCCGTATCGAGCGCGGCATCGTGAAGGTCGGTGACGAAATCGAAATCGTCGGTATCCGTCCGACCCAGAAGACGACGGTCACGGGCGTGGAAATGTTCCGCAAGCTGCTCGACCAGGGTCAGGCGGGCGACAACGCCGGTCTGCTGCTGCGCGGCACCAAGCGCGACGACGTCGAGCGCGGCCAGGTGCTGTGCAAGCCGGGTTCGATCAAGCCGCACACCGACTTCGAAGCCGAAGTCTATGTGCTGTCGAAGGACGAAGGCGGCCGTCACACCCCGTTCTTCAAGGGCTACCGTCCGCAGTTCTACTTCCGCACCACCGACATCACCGGCGCTTGCGAGCTGCCGGAGGGCGTCGAGATGGTGATGCCGGGCGACAACGTGAAGATGGTCGTCACGCTGATCAACCCGGTGGCGATGGACGA
>NZ_JBQEOE010000064.1:0-18564 GCF_052045105.1 Lysobacter sp. 22409
GGGACATCCCTGTCCCGATGAAAAACGGCCCGCATCCTTGCGGGCCGCCCTCCGGGTCTTCGATTGCCTTCGCGAGTGCTCGGCGACGCACAGCAACAGCAACAGCAAAATCTTTGCGGCAACGGCAACGGCAACGGCAACGGCAACCTGAGGGCCGCTCCGGCCCTGGCCGTTGTTTTTCTTGCCTGGCGCAGTCACGAGCTTGCGAGAACGTCTGGAGACCCGGAGGGCGGCGCACAGGACGTGCGCCGTTTTCCGATAAGACAGGGATGTCTTATCGGAAAATCCCGGCGACAGCACCGCACTCGTGGCCTGTGCCCTTGCAAGGAGAGCCCTTTTCTTTGGTTACCTTTCTTTTGGGCTTAGCAAAAGAAAGTAACCCGGCCGCGTTAGCGGACGGAAGCTTTGCTGTTGATGTTGCTTCGCTGTCCTACAGCCGGAGACGCGGGAGCACGACAGGACGCGGTCGCGGCTCGCGCCGCTCCTACCCTTTAAAGCTGTCTGAGCTGCGGCGTCGAGGCGCCTCGCCTCACTCCAAGGTGATCCCCGCCGCCGCCGGCGTGCGGTCTTTCAGGGTCTCGCTGGCGCGCGCCCACCATTCGCGGTGTTCTTCGCTGGCGCAATACTCGGCGTAGGACAGCTTGGCGATGGTTGCCAGGGAATAGTCGGGGCGGCCTTCGGCCAGCATCGCGCTCATCGCGCGCAGCAGGGGCAAAGAAGGCAGCAGGTCTTCGATGAAGAGGAATTGGCCGGCCTGGTTCACTTCGAGGAAATGCGCATCGCCGTTGCCGTCGACGGCCAAGTCGATGCAGCCGAACACCAGGCCGAGTTCGCGCATCAGCGCGGCGAGCTTGGCCTGGTCGGCGGACGAGAGCTCGCCGACTTCGGCCTGCAACCCCTGCGTGTTCTGGGGGACGCGCCAATCGACGAAGCCGTCGTCGTGTTGGGTGTACAGGCGAGCGGCGAAGTAGCGGTCGCCGATCGCGGTCACGCGCAGGTCGCAACGTTTGTCGACGTAAACCTGGTAGATGCCGGGGCAGTGCAACAGGCTCTGGTCATCTTCGAGCATCGCCGGTTCGACGATGCGCGCATAGGTGCTGAACATGCGGCCGGTCTCGGCGTCTTTCCAGGTGTGGGTCAGGAAGGGTTTGTAGACCACGCGGCCGTGGCGCTGGACGAAACGGCGGATCTCGGCGGGGTCGTGCGAGACCAGGGTCGGAGGGAAGCGCAGGCCGCAGTGATGGGCGGCGCGCAGTTGTACGAGTTTGTTCTCCGCCATCGCCGCGGCAGCGGGGCGATTCACCCACAGCCGGTCGGCGCCTTGATCGGTGAGTGCATAGACGTTCTTGAGGAAACGCCCCCATTCGCCGCGCAGAAAGGGCTGGTCGCCGGCCTGCGCGCGCGGGAAGGATTCGGGATTGCGCGGCCGCCGATACCAGACCGTGCCGACGCTGGCGTCGTCGAGAGGGCCGCTCATGCGCAGGCCGAGGTCGGGGTCGCAATGCAGGGACATCGCGCCGAGTTCGGCTTCGGCCAGCGAGCTCAGCCAGGTTGCGTCGATACCGCTGGCGCGCAAAGCCCAGCGCGCGGCGGAAGCATGGATGTCGTGGGCCAGCGAGGACAGGATCAGCGGACGGCGGTGAGCGGGCATGGAAGCGTTCGTGTTTTCAGGGCCATTGAAAACGGCACGCCCCGTCGGACGGGGCGTGCCGGGTCATGCGTGGCGGCGGGGTTTACGCGCACGTCGCTCGCGCGCGGGTCCACCCTGCCTGGTGCATGGACTGCATCCGATCAGATCGAGCGGAAGTCGAGGCGATTACAGGAAATCGGGATCGCCCGGATCGTCGCCGTTCGGACCGGTGGCGTGGGTGCTGTCGCCCTTGCCGCCGGAGATCGCTGCGATCTCGTCCAACGAAAGTTCGCGCGCTGCGATGCGGGCGAGCGGGCGGGCGGCTTCGTCCTGAGGCAGAGCGTTGTTGCTGTAAACGTCTTGCTTACTCATGGAGCGTTCTCCTAAACCGTAGAGTGCCAGGATGAGTTGAAAGGCCGTCCCGGCGTCGGCACGAGCATCGATGCTAACAACTATGAAAGTCGCGGTTTGCTAATCGCGATCCCACTTTCGCCCTGAATGCGCGAAGCGATGGGGATTGCAAACTCGGGCGTTGTGATCTGTTCACTGACGCCGTCGCGCAAGGCGACGACGCGGTCTGCGCTGCGGATCGTATCGGGCCTGTGCGCGATGACGATGCGGGTCATGCGCAAGGCGGAAATCTCGCGATTGATCTCGTGCTCGCGGGCGACGTCGAGGTGGCTGGTGGCCTCGTCGAGCAACAGGATCGCCGGCGAGCGATACAAGGCGCGCGCCAACAGCACGCGTTGTTTCTGTCCGCCCGACAGCGACGAACCCAAGTCGCCGACCAAGGATTCGTAACCCATCGCCATCGCCGCGATATCGTCGTGGATGCGCGCCGCGCGCGCCGCCGCTTCGATGCGCCCGGGGTCGGCGGCGTGGTCGAAGGAGGCGATGTTCTCGCCGATCGAGCCGGCGAACAGCACGTCCTCCTGCATCACCGCGCCGAACAGTTCGCGGTACGCGGCCAGGCCGTAGTCGTGAATATCGACGCCGCCGATGCGGATCGTGCCCGAGCTCGGGCGCAGCAGGCCGAGGATCAGCTTGGCCAGGGTGGTCTTGCCGCAACCCGAGGCGCCGACGATCGCCACCGATTCGCCGGCTTCGATGTCGAAACTGCAGTCGCGCAGGATCCACGGCTCGTCGTCGGCGTAGCGGAAGCTGAGCCGCTCGATCTCGATGCGCGGCGCCGGCACCGGGCCGGCGTAGTCGGTGTGCACGTGCGCTTCGGGCGGCTCGAAGGCGATGTCGGCGATGCGTTGGCCGTGCAGGCCGAGCAGGCGCAGGTCGACGAGCTTGTCGATCAGGCTGCCGGTGCGGGTAGCGAACAGGTCGGCATAGGCGACGAACACCACCATCATGCCGGCGCTGAAGCGGCCCTTCAGGGTCAGCCAGGCGCACAGCCAGATCAGCAGCACGCGCTGGGCGCCGAACACCAGCTTCGACAAGGCGGAGAACACTGCGGTGGTGCGGGCGATCGCGGCCTCGCGATTGGCCACCTCGACGCTGGCGTTGGCGATGCGCCCGCGACGGTCGTCCTGTTGATTGCCGAGCTTGATCGTCTGCACGCCCTGGATCGACTCGATCAACAGGCTCTGCTGCTTGGCGACGTGGATCAACTGCTCCTCCTTGAGCCGCCACAGCCGCCGGTACGCGGCCCAGCGCACAATCGCGTAGACGGCGAACGCGGCCAGCACCAACGCCGTCAACGGCGGGCTGTAGAACAGCAGCAGCGCCAGCACCAGGGTCACGGTAAGGCCGTCGAGCAGGCTCTCGACGAAACTGCCGGTCAGGGTCTGCTGGATCGCCTGCACCGAGACGAAACGCGACATCACTCCGCCGACATGGCGCTTTTCGAAGAAATCCAGCGGCAGCCGCATCAGGTGGCCGAACAGATTGGCCAGCCATTGCGAGTTCAAGGCGGCGCCGAGGTCGGCGACCAACCAACCGCGCATCGCCGTGAGCGTCGCCTGGAACACCACCACGACCAGGAAGCCGATGCCGAGCAGGTTCAACAAGCCGATGTCGGCGGCCACCAGAACGCGGTCGATCACCCACTGCATTGCCAGCGGCAGCAGCAGGGTGAACACCTCCAGGCTCAGCGCCAGGATCAGGATCTGCGCACCGGCGCGGCGCAGGCCGACGATGCGGCCGGCGAGCCCGCGCAGGCTCAGGCGCTGGCGTTCGCGCATCGGCACGAAGTCGGTCTTGGGCGACAGTTCCAGGGCGATGCCGGTGTAGTGGCGGCCGAACTCGGCCAGCGGCAGGCTGACCGCACCGCGCGCCGGGTCGTGCAGTTCGGCGCGGCCACGGGCGATGCGCTTGAGCACGACGAAATGATTGAGGTCCCAATGCAGCACGCAGGGCAGGCGCAGATCGGCGAGGTGTTCGATCTCGGCCCGCAAGGGGCGGGTGTCGAAGCCGAGCGCGCCGGCGATCTTGATCAAACGCGCCAGGGTGGCGCCGCGTGGCGACACCGGGAAGCGCCGGCGCAGGCTGCTCAGATCGATGTCATGGCCATGGTGGACGGCGATCATCGCCAGACAGGCCAGGCCGCACTCGGCCAATTCGTTCTGCTGGATCACCGGCACGGACTTCGCGCTCATGAGCCCGTCCGATGCGCGTCGGGTGCGGCCTCGGTGTTCGACAGCGGCGCCAACACGAACTCGTAAAGACGTCGTTGCTCCAATTGAAGCTCGGCATCGACTCGCATACCCGCCTGCAATGCGTGCGTGCCGATGCGCTGGCGATCCAGCTCGACCTGCACCGACCAGGCCGGCGCGTCCGGGCGCAGGCCGCTGCGCCGGTGGACCTCGTCGGGCGATGAGGCCGCGGCGGCTATCGCGACCACGCGGCCGTGCTGCACGCCGTAGCGCTGATACGGGAAGGCGCGGTAGCGCAGGACTGCCGGCGTGCCCTGGCGGATCGCGGCGATGGCGCGATTGGGCACCCACACCTGCGCCTGCAGGGGCGATGGGCCGCGCGGCGCGGCCTGCGCTACCAGCACGCCGCCGACACGTTCGCTATGGGTGTAACGGCCGAATGCGAGCAGGGCTGACAGTGCGAGCAGACCGAGCAGGCCGAGCGCGGCCATCGGCCAGCCCAGGCGCGAGATCGGCAGGCGGATGCTGCCGAGCCAGCGTTGTTTCCTGGCTTCGAGCATTTCGCGTCTGAACAGGTCTTCGTGCACGTAAGCCTCAGACGCGTGGCGAGGATCGGAGGGTGCCGTTCGGCGAACCCATGGCGATCGCGGTGCGTCTGTCGTCTCCTGCCGTTACGACTCGGTCGCTGAGTGTCGTACAAGGCCGATGGCGTTTCCAGGTCGCCATTGTCGAACGCCGTCACGGTTCGCGGGGATTGCAACAAATCGTTCAGCCCTGTTGCTGTCGGCCATGCCGCGATGCGCAGGCGTTCGAGACGCAGCGCATGCTCAAGCGGCATCGCGCGCGGGTTTGCGCCAGCGCGGCCAGGTGCCGAGGGTGATCGCGCGCAACAGCCATTCCATCGGGCCATGGCCGTGACGCTGCATCCACCAGGCGCTGAGGCGCAGTTGCGCGCCGAACAGCAGGACCGCGAAAGCCAGCACTGCGAGCGGCGAGACCCGCCCCATCAGGCCGAGGCCGTAGCCGGTGAACACCAGCGCGGCGGCCGCCGATTGCAGCAGGTAGTTCGACAAGGCCATGCGTCCGGCCGGGGCCAACCATCGCACGAGTCGCGGGCCGGCGCGGCCGGCGAAGCCGCTCATGGCCAGGGCGGCATAGGCGCCGGTCAGCAAAGGCGCGGTAAGCAGGCTCAAGGCCAGCGCCGCCAGTTCGAGCGCGCCGCCGGGTTCGAAGGTGGAGACGCCGGCATAGAACGCCGCTGCCGGCAGGCCGATGCCGAAACCCCAGCGGCGCAGTCTGCGCAGCAACGGTCGATAACGATCGAGGCGGGCAAACACTTCGCGACGGCCGGCGACCCGGCCCAACAGGAACATCGCCAAGGCGCATGGCGCCTGCATGAAGGCGAGCACGATCCCGGTCGACGCCAGTTCGCTTATGCGCTGGGCGACGACCGCGCTGGGCGGACCGGTGAAGCCGGCGAGGGTCGCCTGCGCTTCGGCCGCGGCGCTGCGGGCATCGACGGCGCCGGTTTCGCCACTGAGCCGAATCAGCAAAGCCAGCCCGGCCCAGGAGGCGGCGGTGGCCACGATCAGGGCCAGGGCGCAACGCAACGCGGCGCGCTCCGACAGCGCGCGCATCGCCAGCAGGGCCAGGCCCATCGCCGCATAGGTGCCGAGGATGTCGCCGTGAAACAGCAGCACGGCGTGGGCCAGGCCGATCAGCCACAGCCCGAGCGAACGCCGCAGCATGCGCGGCACGAACGCCTCGCCTGCGCGCTGCGCCGAATCGAGCTGCAGGCTGAAGCTGTAACCGAACAGGAACGAAAACAGCAGGTAGAACTTCATCTCGAACAAGCAGGCAACGAGCAGGCGCACCGCGCGGTCCAGCCCTCCGTCGTAACCCGGGTCGGGCAGGCCCAGGCCGTAGTAGGGCGAGGCGAACACGCCGAGGTTGACGACCAGGATGCCGAACAGGGCGAAGCCGCGCAGGGCGTCGAGCTGTTCGATGCGTGGCGGGACGACGCGGGCGGATGCGGTCATGTGGGCGGTACGAACGGGGGAGCGTGGATGCTGCGCGCGGCGTCGTGGCGATCGCATCGGGCCGGCGACGGGAGCCAACCGGGACGTTTGGCGGATTCGCCGCGCGCGGAAACTGGAATACTGGCGGCATGAGCGAAATCCCCGCCGCACGCCCGGTGCCGGCCGCGCGCNGCTGGTGGAGCGGACTGTTCTGGAAATGCCTGCTGTCGATGCTGATCGCCTCGTGGATCAGCACCGCGCTGCTGTCCGGCCTGGACCTGTACCTGTCGCGCACCGAGGTGCGCGAGGCGATGGCGCCACCGATGCTGCAGGGCGCGATGCAGCGCGAATTGCAGCAGTTCGGCGCGCTGCCCGACCTGGCCATGACTTCGCACGCGCAATGCGAGGCGATCCTGCAGGCGTTGCTGGTGCGCATCGTCGGCATGGACTCGCAGGAGTGGATGAACTCGCACAGCTTCGCCGGCAGCACCCACGACGGCCGTTTGTCGATCCGCTATCGCGACCGCGACGGCCGCGTATGCCGCTATCCCGCGCAGGCGAGTCCGCCGCTGGCGCAGATGCTGGAGGAGATCGAGCAAGAAGCGGTGTCGTCGCATGCGCCGGTGCCGCGCCGCCACGAGCGCGAAGGCGACTGGATCAGCGCGGTGGCCTTGCCGCTGGTGCGGACTCCGGGCGCGACCCTAAGCGTCGGCCAGCACGCCGGCGGTTCGCTGGCGACTTTCATGCACATGGATTCGGGCGACATCGAAAGCCTGGCGATCTATCTGGTGCTGATCAGCGCGATGTCGGCGATCGCCGTGGCGACCCTGCTGACGCGCCGGATCGGCCATGCCGAGCGCGCCGCGGATGCGTGGGCCGCGGGCGAACTCGGCGCGCGCATCCACGATGCCGGCCGCGACGAGTTCGGGCGCTTGTCGCAGCGTTTCGACCGCATGGCCGATGCGCTCGGCGAAGTGATCCAGGTGCGCCAGGCGTTGGCGGTATCGGAGGAGCGCAACCGTCTTGCCCGCGACCTGCACGACACCGCCAAGCAGCGCAGCTTCGCTCTCGGCCTGCAGCTCAGCGTGCTCGATCACCTGAGCCAGCGCGAGGGCGGCGAGCAGGACCCGCGCCAGATCACCTTGATCAAGGCCGCGCTCGGTCTGACCGGGCAACTGCAGCGCGATCTGGCCGACGTGATCCAGCGCTTCTCGGCGCCGACCGTGGCCGAGCAGGGCTTGCGCAAGGCCATCGAGGACACCTGCTCGCATCTGCTCGCCGGTAGCGAGATCGAGTGGCGGCTGTTGCTCGACGGCGTCGCCGAGCGCGGCCTGGGCGCGTGGCCGCAGCATGCCGGTCAGCTGTTGATGATCGCCACCGAGGCGGTCAGCAACAGCCTGCGCCACAGCGGTGCGCGCCGCATCGAGGTCGTCCTCAACAATTCCGGCAACCGCTACGGCTGGACCATCCAGGACGACGGCTGCGGCTTCGTCCCCAACGAACACGAGGCCACCGGCATGGGCCTGGCGAACATGCGCTTGCGCGCACGCACGCTGCCGGGCGGGCGTTTCCGTCTCGCCAGTTCTCCCAGCGGCACGGTGGTGACCGTGTCGTTCACGCTGGAATCGCAGGGAATCCAGGCATGAGCACATCGGTATTGCTGGTCGACGACCACGAGGTGGTGCGCAAAGGCATCCGCAGCCTGTTGATGCTGACCGACGACTTCGAAGTCGTCGGCGAAGCCGGCGGCGGCGCCGAGGCGATCGCGCTGGCGCGCGAACTGGCGCCGGACCTGATCGTGATCGACCTGATGATGCCCGACGTCGACGGCGTCGAGGCGATCCGCGCGATCAAGGGCCTGAGCCCGCGCAGCGCCATCGCGGTGCTGACCTCGACCGACCAGGACGATCTGGCCTTCGCCGCGATCGAGGCCGGCGCGCAGTCGCTGTTGTTCAAGAGCATGCTCGGCGACGAGCTGCTGGCGACCTTGCGGCGCATCGCCGGCGGCGAGGCGGTGATCCATCCCTTCGTCGCCCAGCGCATCCTCAAGGCGGTGCGGCGCAAGCGCGAGCCGCGCGAGGACCCCTTCGCCTGCCTGACCGAACGCGAGTTGGACGTCTTGCGCAAGCTGGCCGAGGGAGGCAGCAATGCGCGCATCGCCGCGGCCTTGAACATCGGCGAGAAGACGGTGAAGTCGCACCTCGGCAACGTGCTGGCCAAGCTGCACCTGGCCGACCGCACCGAGGCGGTCGCGTTCGCCTGGCGGCGCGGCCTGATGTCGGCCGAATCCGAGCACGGCGGCGGCTGAAGGTTTCGCGACGCCTCTCAAAGCCGTCATCCCCGCGAAGGCGGGGCGCATGGATGCGCTTGCGGGCGACTGACTCGCGCACTCATGAACGCCAGGGCGTTATGCGCCCGGGCCGGGGGAGAGACTTCACAGCGATGCCTCGGTGAAGCCCTGGGTTCCCGCCTACGCGGGAACGACGGTAGAGAGGTCTCGCTGCGCCTCTCAAAGCCGTCATCCCCGCGAAGGCGGGGATCCAGAGACTTCAGAGCGACGCTTCGGTGAAGCCCTGCGCCCCGGCCTTGCGCGGGGGCGACGACAAATAATTCTCACGGCTTCTCAAGCATCCGCGCGCTTTGTCGTGGCGTCTGGCGCCAGATTCGGCAAAGTCGAATCGATCGTTTCCGTCGCCTCACTATCCGCGCAAGCGTCGTTAGTCATGCCTGCCGAATGGCACAACTGGGTAGGGAGGCACACGTGTCCTTGCGTTTGTGATTCACACAGGTCGCACGAAGATCGACCGAACACGATGCCGCGATAGGCATCGGACCACTGCTTCAAGCGCCGCCACGCCGCGCTTTCGACACGATAAGGGACTACTGACCGATGCAAGGCATTACCCGCACCACGCGTAATCGCGTTACCCGCATGCATTCCCGTTCCCTGCTTTCGCTCGCCATCGTCGGCGGCCTGCTCGCCGTTTCGGCGTCGGCCGCGGCGCAGAACGCGAACCCGATGGGCCAGCTCGGCAATCCCGACAGCTGGCGCAGCGACGAATTCAAGGCCGATTGGGGCCTGGCCACGATCAACGCCCAGTACGCCTATGCGCGCGGCCTGACCGGCAAGGGCATCCGTCTGGGCGTGTACGACAGCGGCACGGTGTTCGGCCATCCCGAGTTCGCCGGCAAGGACCACCGCGCCGTGCACATGGCCGACGTGCTCGCCGACGGCAGCGTTTGCACCAACACCTCGATCATCGGAGGCGCCGGCGCCTGCTTCACCTCGCGCGGCGACCAGGCGCAGATCCGCTACGTCGGCTTCAACGCCAACGTGCCCGAGAACATCCGCCGCATCATCCAGTCCGGCCCCTACGTGCAGCCGGGTTGGGAGTTCAACACCCACGGCACCCACGTCGGCGGCACCATCGCCGCCAACCGCGACGGCAGCGGCATGCACGGTGTCGCCTTCGGCGCCGACCTGACCGCGGCCAAGTGGTCGTTCAACAGCGTGCGCGAGTGGGCGCGCAGCGCCACCGGCGGCTACAGCGTCGTCAGCATCGGCGGCGTCGGCCCGGAAGACGCGACCGTCGCCGGCATGTACGCGCAAATGAACGAGCAGGGTGTGCGCGCGGTCAATCACAGCTGGGGCTTGGCCAACGAGCCGAATACCCTGGCCCAGCTCGACGGCTATCTGTTCGACCCCGACAACGCCGCCTATTTCGACACCTTCGCCAAGGGCTCGCTCGACAAGGGCATGCTGCAGGTGTGGGCGGCGGGCAATCACAACGTCGCCGGCACGACCCCGCAGACCGCGCCGCAGGCTGGCTTGTACGCGAGCCTGCCGCGCGGCCGCGCCGAACTCGAGCCGTACTGGCTGACCGTGGTCAACGTCAATCAGAACCTGGTGCTCAGCGCTTCGTCGATGCGTTGCGCGCAGACCGCGAACTGGTGCGTCGCCGCACCGGGTTCGACGATCAACTCGACCGTGCTCGGCGGCGAGGAATCGCTGCAGGGCGGGTTGGTGCGCAATCCCGACGGAACGATTTCCTTCGACATCACCGCCGGCGCGCCGACGTTCGAGTACGGCAACCTCAGCGGCACCTCGATGGCGACGCCGCACGCAGTCGGTTCGCTCGGCCTGCTGATGGAGCGCTTCCCCTATCTCGCCAACACCCAGGTCCGCGACATCCTGCTGACCACCGCGACCGATCTCGGCGCGCCGGGCGTGGACGAGGTTTACGGCTGGGGCTTGATCGATTTGAAGAAAGCCATCGACGGCCCGGGCCAGATCCGCGTCGACACCGATGTGGTGATGGACCGTCCGGGCGGCGGCGCCAAGGTGTGGGACGGTAAGGCTTGGGACGATTGGCGCAACGACATCGGCGGTTCCGGCGTGCTGAGCAAGTCCGGCCTCGGTTGGTTGCGCCTGAGCGGCAACAACAGTTTCGGCGGCCTCAAAGTCAAGGATGGCGTGCTCGAACTGACCGGCCACAACACCTACGCCGCGCAGGTCGAAGGCGGCACCCTGGTCGTCAACGGCAGCCTGACCACGGCTTCCTTGCCGGTGCTCGCCGGCGGCGCGCTCGGCGGCAGCGGCCGCATCGTCGGCGACGTGCGCATCGAAGGCGCGGTCTCGCCGGGCAATTCGATCGGCACCCTCAGCGTGCAGGGCAACTACGTGCAGGCGGCGGGTTCGACCTATGTGGCCGAGCTGTCGGCCGGCGGCGCCTCCGATCGCATTGACGTCAGCGGCCAGGCCCGCCTCGAAGGCGGCAAGTTGGTGGTGCTGCATGCGCCGGGCCAGTACATGCTCGGCCAGTCGTTCAACCTGATCAGCGCTGCCGGCGGCGTCAGCGGCCAGTTCGCCTCGCTCGACCAGACCGCGTTCTCGCCGTTCCTCAAGTTCGGCCTCAGCTATGCGGCCAACCAGGTCGGCGTCGACGTGACCCGCGGCGCCTCGCTGGCGGCGAGCGCGCAGACCGACAACCAGCGTGCCGCCGCCGCCGCGGCCGACCGCCTCGCGATCGGCCAGGGCATTCCGCAGCCGCTGACCCAGTTGTTCCCGGAGCAGGCGCTGGCCGCGCTCGACGCGCTCAGCGGCGAGGCCCACGCCAGCCTGCGTTCGATCATGGTCGACGACAACCGCCATGTGCGCGATGCCGCCTTGGGCCGTGCGCGCGCCGGTCGCGGCGATTTCGCCGCCGACAGCGCCGGCGAATCCTCGCAGGGCGCCTGGGTGCAGTTGCTGAAGTCCGGCGGCACCCTCGACGGCGACGGCAATGCCGCGCGCAATGAGTACAACGGCTCGGCCACCTTGCTCGGTTACGACTACCGCTTCGACGGCGGCTGGCGCATCGGCGTGCTCGGCGGCAGCGGCCGCAGCGACAACAACGATGCCCGCAACGACAAGGGCCGCATCAAGACCCGTCACCTGGGCCTGTACGCCGGGCAGAACTGGGGCGGTTTCGGCCTCAGCGCCGGCGTCGCGTTCGCCCGTCACGACGTCGACCTGGATCGCGGCATCGCCTTCAACGGCTTCAACGATCGCGCCCGTTCCAACTACGACGCCGACAGTAAGCAGGGCTTCGTCGAAGGCGGCTACCGCTTCGACGCCGGCGCCTGGGCGTTCGAGCCGTATGCGCAGTTCGCCCAGGTGCGGGTGAAGAGCGATGGCTTCCAGGAAAGCGGCGGTGCCGCGGCGCTGACCGGCCGCGGCGCCGACAGCCGCGTCAACCTGTCGACGCTGGGTCTGCGCTTCAACGTCGACCTGAAGGGCTCGCAGCAGGAGCAGAGCTGGCTGAGCCTGCGCGGCGGCCTCGGCCGTCGCCATGCCAGCGGCGACCTCAACCCGGCGACCTCGGTGGCCTGGCGCGGCGGCGACGCCTTCCAGGTCCACGGTGCGCCCCTGGCCGACGACGCCACCTTGCTCGAAGCCGGCATCGCCGCACGCCTGAGCGCGAACGGTTTGTTGGAACTGAACTACAGCGGTCAGCTCGCCGACGAGGCGCACGACCACGGAGTCAACGCGCGGTATTCCCTGCGCTTCTAACCCCCCGCCCGAAGGGGGAGCCCCCGAAGCCGCAACGATCTAGGTCGTTGCGGCTTCTTTTTTGGGTTCGTCTGGGGGTAAAAGCAAGAGCAAGAGCAAATCCCCCCTGGCCCCCCTTTTTCAAAGGGGGGACTCGTTCGAGTGAGATCGGATGCTTTCTGTTCCTGAGCGAGGCAGGTGTAGGCATGAGGGAGGCAAGTGCAGGTAGTCGTAGAGCCATAGGCAAAGCCGAAGCCAAAGCCAAAGCCAAAGCCGAAGGTAAATACGCGTGCCGGCCGCGTTGCGCATCCGGCGAACGCTCCACCTGGCTACGCGTCTCCCCGACCACCCCTAGGCACTCCCCCCTTTGAAAAAGGGGGGGCTAGGGGGGATTTGCTCCGGCTCTTACGACAACGAACCGCCGCCATCACCCGCGGTCCGAGACTCACCACTCCGACCATCACCATCCACCACCCCCCAGCGTTGCGCCACACCCGCTTATGCCGGTCGCCGCATTCGGCGATGATGAGGCCCCGCCGCCATTGCCCCGTGCATCGCGCCGGTCCCCCACGACTCCGGAGATGCGCATGTTCGAGCTGTCGGCACTCTTGACCTTCGCCGGCCTGGCCCTGGTCATGGTCCTCACCCCGGGGCCGAACATGATTTATCTGGTCTCGCGCTCGATCTGCCAGGGCCGCAAGGCCGGGCTGATTTCGCTGGCCGGGGTCGGCGTCGGCTTCTTCTTCTATCTGTTCGCCGCCGCCTTCGGCATCACCGCGCTGTTGTTCGCTGTGCCGTTCGCCTACGACGCGCTGCGCATCGGCGGCGCGATGTACCTGCTGTGGATGGCCTGGCAGGCGGTGCGGCCGGGCGGTCGCTCGCCGTTCCAGGTCCGCGACCTGGCCGCCGACAGCCCGCGCCGCTTGTTCACCATGGGCCTGCTGACCAGTCTGTTGAACCCCAAGGTGGCGATGTTCTATCTCGCCCTGCTGCCGCAGTTCATCGACCCGCAGCGCAGCGTGATGCTGCAGTCGTTGCTGCTGGGCAGCCTGCAGATCGCGATCAGCGTCGGCGTCAACGCGTTGATCGTCGCCGGCGCCGGCGGCATCGCCAACTTCCTGGCCGGACGGCCGCGCTGGGTGACCGCGCAGCGCTGGGTCATGGGCGGGGTGTTGTCGGGGCTGGCGGTGCGCATGGCGGTCGACGCCCGCCGCTGAGGTTCAAGGCGCGCGGCCGGCCGCCTGGTCGCGCGCGCGCTGGATGATCGCGCGGACCTGGGCGCGGTCGCGATGGCGCGAAATCGCCACCGCGCCGAGCGCGATCGCGCGTTCGCGCATCTGCGCGGTGACGTCGTAGTGGCAGCCGCTGGCCTTGTCCTGGAACGATTCGCGGCGCTTGCCGAGCCGCGCCGCGAAAGCGTGCAACTCGTCGAGGCGGTCGGCCATCAGATGCGCCCAGCGTTCGCCGCGCCAGGGCCACACGGCATCGTCGACGTACACGGTCACCGCATTTCTCCAGGGAATGAATCCAGCCGCGTCGCGGACGATTCTGTCACGACGCGTGGCTGAGAGCCGCGCAGGCGACAGGCTGTGCCCAGTATCCGACAATCGCGGTGTCGCGGGCGTCTTCCCTCGCTCGCAGGAGCCGTCATGCGGATCTCGGCCATCCACCACGTCGCGATCATCTGTTCCGACTATCGACGCTCGAAGCACTTCTACACTCAGGTGCTCGGGCTGAGCGTGCTCGCCGAGGTCCATCGCGAGGCGCGGCGTTCTTATAAGCTCGATCTGGCCTTGCCCGACGGCGGCCAGATCGAACTGTTCTCCTTCCCCGATCCGCCGCCGCGGCCGTCCTATCCGGAAGCCTGCGGCCTGCGTCATCTCGCTTTCGCGGTCGACGACATCGACGCCTGCGTCGCCGAGCTGCAGGCGCAGGCCGTCGCGGTCGAGGCGGTGCGCGTCGACGAATACACCGGGCGCCGTTACACCTTCTTCGCCGATCCCGACGGTTTGCCGATCGAATTCTACGAACGCGCCTGAGGCGCCGCGCGGCCGCCTCAGGCGTGGGCGACGAGGTGGCCGTGCTCGCGCCAGGCCTCGAAGCCGCCGGCCAGCGGGCGCACGCGCTTGAAACCGCGCCGGCGCAGTTCGCGCGCGAGGGTCGCGGCCGAGGCTTCGTTCGGGCAATCGCAGTAGACGATGACCTCGTCGCGCCGCTCCAAGGGAACATCGGCCAGGGACACGTCGGCCAGCGAAGCGACGAATACCGCACCGGGTATCCAGCCGGAGGCGTCGCGTTGCGGCTGCGAGCGCACGTCGAGGATCATCGGGCCGTTGCCGTCTTCGAGCAGCCGATAGAGCTCAGGCACGGTGATCCGCGCCATCCGCAGTTCGCGCAGGAACAGGCGGCGCTTGAGCAGCTTGTAGCCGACGAAGGCGGCGATGGCCGCGGCCACCAGCAGCAGGCCGTAGCGGCCGAGCGTCTCCAGGCTGTCGAGCACGTCGTTGACCGCTTCATGGAAGACCGCGCCGACCGCCACCGCGAGGCCGGCCCAGAGCAGGGCGCCGATGCCGTCGTAGAAGGCGAAGCGGCGCGCGCTGGTGCCGGTCTCGCCGGCCAGGGTGGTCGCGACCGCGGCGAAGCCGGGCACGAACTTGGCGACCACCAGCGACGGCGCGCCCCAGCGCGCATAGACGCCGCGGGTCATCAGCACGCACGAGTCCGGCGACAGCGAGACCTTGCACATCAGCCGCAGCAAGGCCGCGCCGATCCGGCGCCCGCCGAGATACCACAGGCTGTCGGCAAGCAAGGCGGCAAGCGCGGCGATCAACAGGATCGGCCACAGGCTCTGCTGCTGGTCCACCGCAATCGCGGCGGTGACGATGATCGGCGGATAAGCCGGCACGGGCAGCCCGCCCTGATCGAGGAACACGCTGACGAAGACCACGAGCAGGCCGTAGGTCTGGATCAGATGCAGCAGGGCGTCCATCGGTCGGTCCTAAGACCGCGTCACGCGGTCGGAAAACATGGCAATGCCGCGTCACGCGGTCGGGAAACAGAGCAAGCCGCGTCGCGCGGTCGGAAAAATTAGTAAGCCGCGCCGGGCGGTCGGGGACACGTGGGCAAGCCAACGTGGCCAGGCCGCCTCGCACGGCTGGAAAGCCATCGGCAGTTTCCGCCCGCGCCGCGTCCGCTGCAATCGCATGGCGGCGACGGATCGTTGCGGACCTGCCGTCGGCGCTGCGGTCGCCGGACCGCCGGGTTCGAGCCCGATGCGGGTCCAAACTGCGTTCGCCGTAGCCTTGGGCGTCACATCGGCGGTCGCACAATGACCCGTGACAGGTCGATGCGGCCGGTCGTCACGGGAGTGTTCGATGCGCCTGGAAGGCAGTCAGGAAACCTTGTTGATCACGCTTTATGCCAAGGCGATGGACAACCGCGCCACGCCGTCGATCCTGCGCGACGCCCTGGCCGACGACCTGGTCCGCCACATCGACTACGATTTCGAACGCTTCGGCCTGGGCCCGTCGGACATCCGCGGGCTGGCGCTGCGCTCGCGCATCATCGACGGCTGGACCCGCGCCGCGCTGCAAGCGCGCCCCGACACCCTGGTGCTGCATCTGGCCTGCGGCCTGGACTCGCGCGTGTTCCGGGTCGATCCGCCCTTGGAAGTGGATTGGATCGACCTCGATTTTCCCGAGGTGATCCGCCTGCGCGAGGCGCTGCTGCCGCAACGCGCCGGGCGCTACCGCACCTTGCCGAGCAACGTCATGGAGCCGGACTGGATCGAGCGCCTCGACAACCAGCGCCCGGTCCTGGTGATCGCCGAGGGCTTGTTTCCCTACCTCGACGAGCGCCGCGCCCGCGAACTGGTGCGGCGCCTGATCGAACGGTTTCCGCAGGGCGGGCAATTGCTGTGCGACCTGTACAGCCCGCTCGCGCTGCGCCTGCTCCGCCACGCGACCATGATCCGCGCGACCAAGGCCCGCATCGGCGATTGGACCCGCGCCGAACCGCGCAGCCTGGAAGCCTGGCATCCGCGGCTGCAGTTCGTCGACGAGCCGCGCCTGAGCGAAGTCGTCGAGGTGGCGGCCCTGCCGCGGGCGCAGCGCTGGCTGTTCAAGCTTTACGACCGCTCCGAATGGCTGCGCAACCTGGGCCGCGTGGCCCGTTTCCGCTTCTGACCAGCGAGCAGTCCCGCTTCCAGTAGGAGCGGCGTGAGCCGCGACCGCGGCGGCACCCTGCATATCGCCGCGTCGAGGCCTCTGCCGTACGGCCCGTCGTTACCGCCCTGAACGGCGCGTTCCGCTCAATCCGCCAACGCCGGGTCCGGTTTGCGAAACGCGATCGCCAGCCGGTTCCAGGCGTTCATCGAGATCGCGGCATAGGTCAGGGCGACCAGGTCGTGGTCGCCGAACTGCGCGCGGACCTCGGCATACACCGCATCCGACACAGGCGCCTGGTTGACCGCGGTGATGGCTTCGGCCCAGGCCAACGCGGCGCGTTCGCGCGCCGTGAACGGGCCCTCGGCCCAGACCCGCAGCAGGTGCAGACGGCGATGGCTTTCGCCGCGCCCGACCGCCTCTTCGGTGTGCACGCGCAGGCAATAAGCGCAGCCGTTGATTTGCGAGATGCGCACATTGACCAAGTCGATCAACGAGCGCTCCAGGCCGCTCTTGTCGACATAGCTTTGCAGGCCGGCCAGGGCGCGGGTGCCCTGCGGGTCGACGGCGTTGTAATCCAGGCGGGCGGACATAGCGGTCTCCATCGGATGAGCGTCGTGCGACGCGATGGCGCCACGTTAGGATGTTCGTTCCTGAAAGGCATTCCGCCACGGATGCAAATCGAGATTGCATGAATGAACAATTCCTGGGCTGGGACGACTACCGTTTCGTCCTCGCGGTCGGCCGCGCCGGTTCGCTGAACGGAGCGGCCAAGCGCCTGGCGGTCAGTCATCCGACCGTGTTCCGGCGCATCAACGCGATCGAGCGCGCGCTCGGCGCGCGTTTGTTCGAACGCGCCCGCGACGGCTACACGCCGACGCCGACCGGCGAGGAAGTGATCGCCGTGGCGGCCGAGATCGAAACGCGCATCGCCGCGACCGAGCGGCGCCTGGCCGGCTTGGACGCGCGCCTCAGCGGCCGCATCCGCGTGACCACGGTCGAGCCGGTGCTGTACGGCCTGTTGCCGCCGCTGCTGGCGAAATTCCGCCGCGAGCACCCGGGCATCGTGCTGGAGCTGGTCGCCGACAATGCCGTGCGCGACCTCAGCCGGCGCGAGGCCGATGTCGCCCTGCGCCCGGGCGGCAAACCGCCGGAAGGCCTGATCGGGCGCAAAGTCGCGCGTTTGGCCGCGGCGGTGTACCGGCCGCGTACGCTGCGGCTGCCGCGCGGCGCAGGCCCCGAGGCCCTGGCCGACTGCGACTGGGTCGTGCCCGACGACAGCCTGGCGCATATCGGCATGGCGCAATGGCTGCACCGACAGCGCTACGACGAACGCGCGGTATTGCGCGCCAACAGCCTGTTGGCCTTGCGCGACGCGGCCGCGCACGGCATCGGCCTGGCGGTCTTGCCTTGTTTCCTCGGCGACGCCGACCGTCGCCTGGCGAGGGTGGGCGAGCCGCTGGAGGGCCTGACCGCGGATCTGTGGTTGTTGAGCCACCCGGACCTGCGCCGCACCGAGCGTATTCGGGTCTTCAGCGAGGCCATGCGCGAAGGATTGGCCCGTTTGCAGCCGATGCTGGATGGCCGGCCGGCCACCGCATAGGCCCGTGGACGGGCGGAGGCGGACGCTGGCACCCGCATCCGTGAAGCCGGTCCGTCCAGATCGTCCGGCACAAAAAGTCCACAGTTACTTTTGAAACCTGTGACTGAACGCACATCACATTAGGAAAAATCCTACACGCTTAGGGGTGTTCCGACGACGGTTTACTGTTCACGCAAGACGCATCTTTTGATTGCTCCGACGGCATCCGGATACAGATTCGCCCTGAGGCGAACTTCCCCCCACCGCGCCGGCTGAACTTTTACAAGGATGAACCATGTTTCGCGTCGAACTGAAGCAGCGTGATGGCAGCGACGACAGTGCGCTGGCGGTAGCGATTGCAGAGATCGCGCAGGAATACCGCAGCGCCGAAGCGGCGTTGCGCGCAGTACTGCCGCAGGCCAGGAGATACGCCGCGCACGCCCCGAAGGGGTTGTGGCTGCGTATCTACGATGCCGATTCGCAGCCCGTGTTTGGCACGTTGGTTCCCTAGGGCCGACGTGCGGTTTGCGCCGCCCG
>NZ_JBQEOE010000065.1:0-18404 GCF_052045105.1 Lysobacter sp. 22409
CGCCTGCTGCATCAGCCGTTCGAAGCGCAGGTGCGGGCGACGCCGGAGGCGACTGCGGTGGTCTGCGATGGCGAGCGCCTGAGCTACGCCGAACTGAACCGCCGTGCCAACCGCATCGCTCATCGCCTGCTGGCGTTGGGTGTGCGCGCCGACGACCGTGTCGCGATCTGTCTCGAACGTGGCCCGTCGCTCGTGGCCGGTGTGCTCGGCATCCTCAAGGCCGGCGCGGCCTACGTGCCGCTGGACCCGAACTACCCGCCGGACCGTTTGGCCTACATGTTGGGCGACAGCGCGCCGATGGCGCTGTTGAGTCAGACGTCCCTGAGCGGTTTGCTCGGCGAGGTCGAGGTGCCGGTGTTGTTCGCCGACGATGCCGCCTTGGCCGATCAGCCCGAGCACGATCCGGTCGTCGACGGTCTGACTGCGCGCCACTTGGCCTACGTCATCTACACCTCCGGTTCGACCGGCCAGCCCAAGGGCGTGGCGATCGAGCACGCGAACGCAGCCAACTTCATCGCCTGGGCCAACGCCAACTTCAGTGGTGAGCAGCTGGCGAACACGCTGTTCTCGACCTCGATCAACTTCGATCTGGCGGTGTACGAGCTGTTCGCGCCGCTCAGCATCGGCGCACAGATCACCGTGGTGCGCGACGTGCTGGCGACCGATCCAGCGAGCCCGTTGAGCCTGATCAACACCGTGCCCTCGGGCATCAACGCCTTGCTGCAGAGCGGTGGGGTGCCGGCGACGGTGCGCACGGTCAACCTGGCCGGCGAGCCGCTCAAGCGTGCGCTGGTCGAGCAGATCTTCACCCGGACCGAGGTCGCGATGGTTGCGAACCTGTACGGCCCGACCGAGACCACGACCTATTCGACCTGGGTGGCGATGGACCGTGCCGACGGTTTCGCCTCGCACATCGGCAAGCCGGTGGCGAACACCCGCATCTATATCGTCGACGCGCACCTGGAGCCGGTGCCGGTCGGCGTGGTCGGCGAGCTGTATATCGGCGGCGAAGGCGTGGCCCGCGGTTATCTGCACCGCCCGGAGCTGACCGCGGAACGTTTCGTCCGCGACCCCTTCGTCGCTGACGAACAGGCGCGCATGTACAAGACCGGCGACCTCGGCCGCTGGCGTGCCGACGGCACCATCGAATACCTGGGCCGCAACGATTTCCAGGTCAAGATCCGCGGTTTCCGCATCGAGCTCGGCGAGATCGAGACCAAGCTCGTGGCCTGTGAGGGTGTGCGCGAAGCGGTGGTGGTGGCGCGCGAAGGCGAGGGCGGCGACAAGCGGCTGATCGCTTACGTGGTCCCCGCTGACGGCGTCGAGCTGTCGGCGGCGCACCTGCGCGAGCAGCTGTCGCGCAGTCTGGCCGAGTTCATGCTGCCGAGCGCCTTCGTGACCCTGGCGGCCTTGCCGCTGACCCCGAACGGCAAGCTCGACCGCAAGGCGCTGCCGGCGCCGGGCGAGGACGCGGTGATCCGACGCGACTATGAAGCGCCGCAGGGCGAGGTCGAGACCGCGCTTGCGCAGATCTGGTGCGAGCTATTGGGCCTGGAACGGGTCGGTCGCCATGACCAGTTCTTCGAGCTCGGCGGCAGCTCGCTGGTCATCACCCGGCTCGGCTTCGAGATCCGCCAGCGCTACGGCATCAACGCCAACGTCGGCGAACTGTACGGGCGCCAGGCCTTGAAGGACATGGCCGCGTTCGTCGAACAGCAGTCGCCGCGCCTGCGCCGCGAGGCCGACGACGCCACCGTCATCGAGTTCGACTTGTAGACGCAGACGCGAATACCGCAACACGCGAACGATCACCTTCTGGAATGGAAACGGCAAGGAACATGAGCATGCAGCAGCGCTACTACCTCAGGGAAAACGTCTATTTCGAACCGCTGGTTCTGAAGTGGTACGCCTGGCCCTATCTGCTGCCGCCGGTCAGCGCGGCGATGAACATCACCGGCCGCAGCCTGCGCCTGATGAAGTCCTTCGTCGCCAATCACCAGTTGCATCTGGCCGCAAGCAAGAATCCGGAATTGTCGGGCGGCGACTTCGTCAATTGCAGCGAAGACCAGCTCGACAATGTGCGCGGCCTGATCCACGACATCGAGCACACCCACCAGGACTATCTGGACCTGCGCAAGGCGGTGGCGAAGCTCAACGAAATGCTGGAGCAGGCCAAGGGTCTGTCGCTGGAGCCGCTGTACGCGCAAGTGCCGGAAGCGCTGCGCGGTTACGTCGAGCTGATCTACGACATGAACCACAATGCCTCGTTCCGCCTGATCGAAGGCTTGATCTACGAGAGCCCGCTGTACAAGCCCTTGGCGCAGAGCGTCTCGCTGGGGCTGCTCGGCAAGGTCAAAGAGCGTCCGTTCGTGCTCAGCTCGCCGCGCCTGCCCGACGAGAATCATCTGCACGTCGAGGTGCCGTTCGCCCACGACTTCATCGACGGCCTGTTCGCCGCGCGCGGCACCCCGATCGAGCGCGCACAGATCGACCGGCTGTTCGAGGGCGTCGGCCTGCAGGGCGGGCTGACCGTCGACGAACTGTTCACCACCGAGCCGCCGCGGGTGACCCGTGCGCCGCTGGAAGGACGCTTGCGGGTCAGCTACCTCGGCCATGCCGGCCTGCTGCTGGAAACCGACCGCACCAGCATCCTGGTCGACCCGATCATCGCCGTGCGCGACGAGGCCAACGGCGACCGTGTGCTGAGCTTCAGCGAGCTGCCCGAGACCATCGACTACGTCTGCCTGACCCACACCCACATGGACCACGTCTGTGTGGAGACCCTGCTGCAGCTGCGCCACAAGATCGGCGAGGTGCTGGTGCCGAAGAACGGCGGCGGCAGCATCGTCGACCCCTCGATCAAGCTGATGCTGCAGACCATCGGCTTCAAGGTGCGCGAGTTCGAGGACATGGAGACGCTGGACTGCGTCGACGGACGCATTCGCGCGATCCCCTTCCTCGGCGAGCACGCCGACCTGCACATCCGCTCCAAGACCGCGTGGTACTTCGAGTTCGCCGGGCAGAAGATCTTCTCCGGCGCCGACTCGTCGAGCCTGGACGAGCGCATGTACGAGCGCATCCAGAAGGTGATCGGCCACATCGACCTGCTGTTCATCGGCATGGAGTGCGTGGGCGCGCCGATGAGCTGGCTGTACGGCTCGTTGTTCACCAAGCCGATTCCGCGCGAGATCAACGAGTCGCGCCGTTTCAACGGCTCCGACTGCGCCTCGGCGCAGAAGATGATCGAGATCTTCAAGCCCTCGCAGGTCTACGTCTACGCGCTCGGCATGGAGCCGTGGTTCAAGTACTTCATGGGCATGGACTACACCGAGGACGCGCGCCAGATCCAGGAATCGAGCCAGTTGCTCGAGTTCTGCGCAGGCCGCCAGGTGCAGTCCGAGCGTCTGTTCGCCAAACACGTGTGGAACTTCAACTGATACGCACGCCGCGGCGGCTTAAGGCGCGGCGGCCAGGGATGCAACCTCGAGCGGTCGCCGGCAGCGGCGGCCCCACAGGATCACAGGGAATTAGCTAATGTTTCTTTTCGAGCTGGTGCAGTACGTCGAACAAAACGGCATCGACATCAAGGTCGTCGACGGCAAGTTGCGGATCACCGGCGACCAGGCCTTGCTGACCGACGAGGTCAAGGCGACGATGAAGCGCTACAAGGCCGAGCTGTCGTCCTATTACGCGCGCCTGTCGCAGGACGCGATCGCCGCGCGCGGCGGCGAGGGTTCGTATCCGCTGTCGTTCGCCCAGCAGCGCCTGTACTTCCTGTACCAGTACGATCCCGAACTGACCAGTTTCATCCTGCCGATGGAGCTGGAGCTGCGCGGAGAACTCGACGTCGCCGCGTTCGGCGAGGCGGTCGCGGCGGTGGTCCAGCGCCATCCGATCTACCGCACCACCTATCGGGTCGAGGCCGGCGTGCCGCGCCAGCGTTTCGACGCCGGGCGCAGTTTCCAGATCGCCTTCAAGGATCTCACCCAGGCCTCCGAGGCCGAGCGCGAGGCCGGCCTCGCCGAATGCCGACGCGACGTCTCCGAGCGCCCGTTCGACCTCGGCGAAGAACTGCCGCTGCGGGTGCACCTGCTCAAGCGCGGCGCCGGTGCCTACACCTTGCTGGTCGGTTTTCACCATATCGCCACCGACGAGTGGTCGATCCAGCAATTCGTTCACGAAGTCTCGCGGATCTACCGAGACCGCGGTCATGCGCGGGTCGCGGTCGAGCCGGTGTCTTACCTCGACTACGCCGCCTGGCAGGTCGAGCAGTACGAGGCCGGCGGTTACGAGGTGTCGCGTTCGTACTGGCAGCACCAGCTCGACGGCATCAAGGGCGTATTGGAACTGCCGCTGGACTTTCCGCGTCCGGCGCAGCAGAGCTACAACGGCGCGCAGATCGCCCGCCGGGTGCCGGACGAACTCGGCCGCAAGGTCGCTGCCTTCGTGCGTGGCCGCGGCCTGCCCGAGTTCGGCTTCTACCTTGGTGTCTGCCATCTGCTGCTGAACAAACTCAGCGGCGAAAACGACATCGTGGTCGGCACCGACGTGTTCGGCCGCGATCACGCCGACCTGCGCGACATGGCCGGTTTCTTCGTCAACCAGCTGGCCCTGCGCAGCCAGATCCACCCGGAAACCCCGGTCGGCGAGTACTTGGGCCAGGCCGGCCTGGCGGCGATGGACGCGCTGCGCTATCAGGACATGCCTTTCGACAAGGTCGTCGACGCCCTCGGCATCGAGCGCGACGCCGCCTATTCGCCGGTGTTCCAGGTCAAGTTCCTGTACGAACGCGCGGCCCGCAAGCTGGAACTGTTCGACGACGTGGAAGCCAGCGAACGCGCCTCGTTCGGCACCCGCTCGCAGTACGACCTGACCCTGAAAGTGCAGGGCGAGCAGGTCATCGCCTACTACAACACCGACCTGTTCCGCGCCGGCACCGTCGAGGCCTGGCTGGATCTGTACCTGGCCTTGCTCGATGAGATCGTCGAGCAGCCGCAGCGCCCGGTCGCCGACCTGTTGCAGGGCACTCTGGCGCAGCGCTATGCCGCCTTCACCCAGGGTGAGCAGCGACCGGTCGATCACGCCGACCTGTTCGCCCGCATCGACGCCTCGGTGGCGGCGGATCCGCAGGCCATCGCGGTGCGGTCGGTCGACGGCGAGGCCAGCTATGCGCAGTTCGACGCGCGCGTGCGCCAGATCGCCGCGCGCTTGTTGGCGATGGGCATCGCCAAGGGCGACAAGGTCGCCGTGCACCTGGACCGCTCGATCGACCTGGCCGCGGCCACGGTCGCGGTGATGCGCGCCGGCGCGGTGTTCGTGCCGCTGGACCCGAGCTATCCGCGCGAGCACATCGACTACACCCTCGGCGACAGCGGCGCCGGTGTGGTCGTGACCCAGTCGAGCCTGGCCGACCACCTGCCGGAGTTCTACGGCTTCATCCTCGATCTCGACAGCCTGCCGATCCCGAGCGCCGACATCGCTGCGCCGGCTTATCCGGCGCTGGGCGCGGAAGACATCGCCTATCTGCTCTACACCTCCGGTTCGACCGGGCGGCCGAAGGGCGCGCTGATCCCGCACGGCGCCTTCGCCAACCTGTGCGACTGGTACATCCGTTTCTGCTCGCTGGACGCGAGCAGCCGGGTGCTGCTGATGATCCCGATCGGCTTCGACGCCTCGATCAAGAACATCTTCGCTCCGCTGATGGCCGGCGGCACCCTGGTACTGGCGCGTCCGGACCTGTTCGATCCCGAGTCGCAACTGCGCCAGATCGAACAGACCGGGGTGAGCCTGATCAATTGCGCGCCGAGCGCGATGTACGCGCTGGTCAAGCACGACGCCGGCAACCGCTACGAATCGCTGCGCAGCCTGCGCCTGCTCGCGCTCGGCGGCGAAGCGCTGGACCTGAGCCTGCTGCGGCCGTGGCTGGGCAGCGAGGCCTGCAATGCCGCGCTCGCCAACATCTATGGCCCGACCGAGTGCACCGACATCTCGGTGGTGTACCAGGCCGGGCGCGAGGAATGGCTGCACCGCTCGCAGGTGGTGATCGGCCGGCCGATCCAGAATGCCCAGGCCTATATCGTCGACGCCGGCCTGCGTCTGTGCGCACCGGGCGTGCCGGGCGAGCTGGTGATCGCCGGCCGCGGCGTCGCCGCGGGCTATCACAACCTGGACGAAACCACCGCGCGCAGCTTCGTACGCACCGCGCTCGCCGATTCGCCGGTCTACCGCACCGGCGACGTCTGCCGTTACGACGAAGACGGTCAGATCGTTTACCTGGGCCGTCGCGACGGCCAGATCAAGATCCGCGGCAAGCGCGTTGAGACGGCCGAGATCGTCGCCCAGCTCGCCGCCTTGCTGCCCGCGCGCAAGATCAGCGTGCAGCTGTACTCGGCCAATGGCATGGAACTGCTGCTGGCCTTCGCCGACGGCGGCGCCGCCACGGTCGGTACTGACGAACTCAAGCAAAGTCTCGCCCAGCGGCTGCCGCGGCACATGGTGCCGGCGCAGATCCTGTTCGTCGAACGCATGCCGCTGACCCCGAACGGCAAGATCTGCACCAAGTCGTTGACCGCGGTGTTCGAGGCGCAGCGCGCCAACGCCGAAGCGGTCGACGAAACCCTCGACGAGACCGAGCGCCTGATCGCTTCGGTCTGGGAACAGTTGCTCGGCGTGCAGGGCATTGAGCGCGGCTCGGACTTCTTCTCGCTAGGCGGCGATTCGATCTTCTCGATCCAGCTCGTCGCCGAACTGCAGGCGCACGGGATCAAGGTGTCGGTCGCCGACATCTTCAAACATCCGACCCTGGGCCAGCTGGCCAGCCTGGCCGCGCGCAACGCCGCCGTCGAGCCGGTCGTCGAGGCCGGCGCCGAAGTGTCTGCGATCGCCGACGATGCGGTGCTGGCGCCGTTCGCGCTGGTGGCCGCGGCCGACCGTGCGCTGCTGCCGGAAGGCCTGGAGGACGCCTATCCGGTGACTTCGCTGCAGCACGGCATGATCTTCCACGGCCTGCTCGACAGCGATCTGTCCAACAGCGGCGGCTCGACCTATCACGACGTGTTCTCGTTCGAGCTGAGTTTCGACGCCTTCGACGCGCAGGCTTTCGTGCGTGCGATCGGCGACGTCGTCGCCCGCCATCCGGTGCTGCGCACCGGCTTCGACCTCGGCCGCTATTCGGTGCCGCTGCAGCTGGTGCACGCGCAGGTGGCGCCGAACATCGACCAGGCCGACCTGCGCGGGCTCGATGAGGCGGCGCAGGAGCGCGAGGTGGCGCTCGCCATCGCCGCGATCAAGGCCAAGGGCTTCGCCCTCGACGGGCCGAGCCTGATCCGCTTCACCGTGCTGCGCAAAGCCGAGCACTGCATCCAACTGGTGATCGACGCGCATCACGCCATTCTCGACGGCTGGAGCATGGCGACCCTGCAGCGGCAGGTGTTCGAGTGCTATCGCGCTTACCAGACCGGCGCCGAGACCGCGCCGAGCTTCGACAGCGGTCGTTCGCGTTTCGCCGATTACGTCGTCCAGCTGGCCCGCGAAGAGGCCGACCCGGCCAACCGCGCGTTCTGGGACGAGTGCGGCCGCCGCGCCGGCCAAGGCCGCCTGGCCGCGGTCGCGCCGAACGCAGCGGCGCGCGAGCATCGCGAGATCCGTCTCGACGCCGCCCTGGCTACGCGCCTGGACGAGCTGGCCGTGCGCGAAGGCGTCGCCGTGCGCACGCTGCTGTTCATGGCCCATGCCTGCACCCTGCGGGCGATGATCGGCGCCGACCGCGTCGTCACCGGCCAGACCGACAACGGCCGCCTGGAAACGCGCGGCACCGAGAACGTGCTCGGCCTGTTCCTTAATGTATTGCCGCAGACCGTCGAACTCGGCGGCAAGCGCTGGCGCGAGCTGGCCGCGGCCGTGCACGAGGCCGAAACCGCCAGCCGCGCCCACCGGCGTTATCCGCTGGCCTCGATCCTGCAGCGCCATCCTGCGCTCGCGGTTGACTCCTTGTTCACCTACACCAATTTCCGCGTCTCCAACCCGCTGACCCGCGAGGCCTCGCTGCGGGTGCGCGAAGGCGAGCTGTTCGAAGAGATCAATTTCGGCCTGTCGCTGCACGCCAACGGCAATCGCGAAGACGGCTACACCGTCATCCTCGATGCGCGTTTAAACCTGCAGCCGATCCACATCGAGGCCTTGCTGCGTACGTACGTCGAAGCGCTGGAGGCGATGACCGCCGATTTCGACGCCGCCATCGCGCCGTTGCCGGCCCAGCGTCTGCCGGTGTTCGCTCATGGCCAGGACGGCGCTGCGCATGCGCTGTTGCGTTTCGACACCGCGCTCGACGCCGAGGCGCTCGACGCGGCCGCGACCGAGGTCGTGCAGCGCGCCTTCGGCGCCGTTGCCGGACCGGCCCTGCATCTGCTGAGCCCGGCCTTCGCCGGCGGCCAGGACGAGCAGGCCTGCATCGACATCGCCCTGAGCCAGATCGGCGCCACCGATGCGCCGCTGACCGTCGCCGCCTATCGCCGCGACGGCCTGCAGATCCTGGTATTGCGCGTGTCGCCGGCCTTGACCGCGGCCGATCCGGATGCGGCGAGCGCCTTGATCGCGCGTTATCGCATGTTGAGCGGCGACGGCGCCGCATTGTCGGCGCGCGCCGGCAGCGCCGCGCCGTGGCGCGATGCCGGTGTGTTCGATCGCGACCGCGCGTATTGGCAGGCTCAGCTCGACGGCGCGCCGGTCGCACTGGCGTTGCCGAGCGATCGCCCGCGCAGCGTGGCGCCGGATCAGGTCTACGCTTCGGTCGAGGTGGCCGTGCCTGCATCGAACGCCTCGGCGTTGCGCGCATTCGCCGTGCAACAGGCCGCGCCGATGCCGGCCGTGCTATTGGCGGCATGGACCGCCTTGCTGTCGCGCTGGAGCGGGCAGGGCGAGGTCGTCACCGGCTTGGCCTCGGCCGGCTTGACCAACGAAGTCGCGGCCCTGCGCCTGGACCTGCAGGACGACCCGAGCGTTGCCGCCGCGATCGCACGGGCCGCCGCCGTCATGGCCGATGCCGCCGCACATGCCGAACTGCCGTTCGCCCAGGTCGCCGAGGTCGTGCGCGGCCGTGGCGAGTCCTTGTTCGAAGTGTTGCTGGCGCTCGACGGCAGTGCAGCGTCGCTGTCGTCGCAGCCCGGGTTGGCCTTGTCGCTGGAAGTCGCCGATACCGCCGAAGGCATCCGTGGCCGTCTGCATTACGCGCAGGCGCAGTTCGACCGCGCCAGCGCCGAACGCATGGCCGGCCATCTGACCACCATGCTCGCCGCATTCGCGCAGGACGGCGGACGCAAGCTCAGCGGCTTGCCGCTGCTGTCGGCGCCCGAGCGCGAGCAGGTGCTGTTCGGCTTCAACGACACCGCGACGGTGGCGGCGCCGGAGCGGCTGATGCACCGCCGCTTCGAGCGCCACGCCGCCTCGCAGCCGGATGCGGTGGCCCTGATCGACGGCGAGGCCTCGATCAGCTACGCCGAACTCAACCGCCGCGCCAACCGCATCGCCCATCGCCTGATCGCCCTGGGCGTTAAACCCGACGACCGCGTGGCGATCTGCGTCGAACGCAGCGCGGCGATGGTCGCAGGCCTGCTCGGCGTGCTCAAGGCCGGCGGCGCCTACGTGCCGCTGGACCCGAACTATCCCTCCGAACGCCTGGCCTACATGCTGGACGACAGCCGCCCGGCGGCGCTGCTGACCCAGGCCGGGTTGCGCGAACGCCTGCCGCTCGGCGAGCCGGCGCGCCTGCCGGTGCTGGCGATCGACGAACTGATCGCGGTACCGGGCGAGGGCGAGTCGCACGACCCCGATCCGCAGTCGCTGGGGCTGACCCCGGCGCATCTGGCCCAGGTGATCTACACCTCGGGTTCGACCGGCCAGCCCAAGGGCGTGATGGTCGAGCACCGCAACGTCGCCGAACTGATCCGTACCCACATCGCCCACTGCGCGCTGCAGCCCGGCGACCGCATGCTGCAGTTCGCTTCTTACTCGTTCGACAGCTCGGTCGTGGAAATCTTCCCGACCCTGTCGGCCGGCGCCACGGTGGTGCTGCGTCCGGCGCACCTGGTCGCGCCCGACGCCGAGTTCGTCGACTTCCTGAGCGCGCAAGCGATCAACATCGCCGATCTGCCGACCGCGTTCTGGCATCAATGGTCGCAGTCGGTGTCGGATGGCCGGCTGTTGCCGGCGGCGAGCCTGCGCCTGGTGGTGGTCGGTGGCGAGAAGGTCGAGCGCCGTCATCTGGCGCAATGGTTGAACGCGCCGGGCCTGCGTTGCGGCCTGCTCAACACCTACGGCCCGACCGAGGCCACGGTGTACGCGACCGCGGCGCTGTTCGCCGATGCCTCGCAGTTGCCCGAACATGAGGTCTCGATCGGCCGCCCGGTCGCCAACACCCGCGTTTACATCGTCGATGCACACGGCCAACCGGCGCCGATCGGTGTCGCCGGCGAGCTGTGCATCGCCGGCGCCCAGGTCGCACGCGGCTATCTCGGACGCGAAGCGCTCAGCGCCGAGCGTTTCCTCCGCGACCCCTTCGTCAGCGCCGATTCCGATCCGGTCCAGGCGCGTTTGTACAAGACCGGCGATCTCGCCCGCTGGCGCGACGACGGCAGCATCGAATACCTCGGCCGCAACGACTTCCAGGTCAAGATCCGCGGCTTCCGCATCGAGTTGGGCGAAATCGAAGCGGCGCTGTCGGCCTGCGCCGGCGTGCGCGAAGCGGTGGTGATCGCCCGCGAGGACGTGCCCGGCGACAAGCGCCTGGTGGCGTATGTGGTCGCCGCCGCAGAGGCCGCGACGACTGCGGCGCAGTGGCGCGAGCAACTGGCGCGCTCGTTGGCCGATTACCTGTTGCCCTCGGCGATCGTGCGCCTGGACGCGCTGCCGCTGACCGCCAACGGCAAGCTCGACCGCAAGGCGCTGCCGGCGCCGGACGACGCGGCGATGGCTGCGCGTGCGTATGCCGAACCGCAGGGCGAGGCCGAGGCCGCGCTGGCCCAGGTCTGGCAGGACTTGCTTGGCCGCGAGCGGGTCGGCCGTAACGATCATTTCTTCGAGCTCGGCGGTCATTCGCTGATCGCGGTGCAGTTGGTCACGCGTCTGCGCGAGAGCCGCGGCGTCGAGCTGTCGCTGCGCGACGTGTTCGCCCGGCCGGTGCTCGCCGACATGGCCCAGAGCCTGCGCGGCGCCCGCGCCGCGGCGTTGCCGCCGATCCTGGCGGCCGACCGCGACGCGCCGTTGCCGCTGTCGTGGGCGCAGCAGCGCCTGTGGTTCCTCGACCAGCTCGACTCCGCCGCCGGCGCCGCCTATCACATGCCGGCGGCGCTGCGCCTGAGCGGCCGCCTCGACCGCGCGGTGCTGCAGGCCACCCTCGACCGCGTCGTCGCACGCCATGAAATCCTGCGTACCTGCTTCGTCGCCGGCGACGGCGAGCCGGTGCAGTCGATCGCGCCGGCCGACTGCGGCTTCGTCCTCGACGACCTCGACCTCAGCGGTCTCGATGCGCAGGCGCGCGAGCGCGAAGTGCAGCGCCTGTCGGCGGCGGAAGTGCGCAAGCCCTTCGACCTGTCGACGGGGCCGCTGATCCGCGGCCGCCTGCTGCGTCTGGCCGCGGACGAACACGTGCTGCTGCTGACCCAGCACCACATCATTTCCGACGGCTGGTCGCTCGGCGTGTTGGTCGACGAGGTGTCGGCGCTGTATGCCGCGTTCGCCGAAGGCCGCGCCGATCCGCTGCCGCCGTTGCCGGTGCAATACGCCGACTACGCGGTGTGGCAGCGCCAGTGGCTGCGCGGCGATGCGCTGGAAGCGCAGATGGGCTATTGGCGCGAGCACCTGAGCGGCGCGCCGGCCCTGCTGGAACTGCCGACCGACCGGCCGCGTCCGCCGGTGCAGCGCTACATCGGCAGTACCCGGCGTTTCCGCATCGACGAGCAGACCGCCGACGGTCTGCGCGCCTTGTCGCAGCGTCATGGCACGACGTTGTTTATGACCTTGCTGGCCGGCTGGTCGCTGCTGTTGTCGCGCTTGAGCGGCAGCGACGACGTGGTGGTCGGCACCGCGGTCGCCAACCGCCGTCGCGGCGAGGTCGAGCCCTTGCTCGGCTTCTTCGTCAACACCCTGGCGCTGCGCGTCGACGTCGGCGACGACCCGACCGTCGCTGAACTGCTGGCGCGTACCCGTGCGGTCATGCTCGGCGCCTACGAACACCAGGACGTGCCGTTCGAGCAGGTCGTCGACATGCTGCAGCCGGCGCGCAGCCTGGGTCACAACCCGGTAGTGCAGAACATGCTGGTGCTGCAGAACACCCCGACCGGCACCCTGCAATTGCCCGAACTGAGCCTGAGCCTGATCGACCAGCCGCGCGACGAGACCTTGTTCGACCTGTCGCTGGAACTGATCGAGAACGAAGGCGGCCTGGACGGCAGCCTCGAGTACGCCAACG
This sequence comes from Lysobacter sp. 22409, assembly GCF_052045105.1. NCBI lineage: Bacteria > Pseudomonadati > Pseudomonadota > Gammaproteobacteria > Lysobacterales > Lysobacteraceae > Lysobacter > Lysobacter sp. 22409. The sequence continues at coordinate 12,464 of NZ_JBQEOE010000065.1, forward strand.
ATCTGTTCGACGCGGCCACCATCGAACGTTGGTCGCTGCATCTGCAGACCCTGCTGCGGGCGATGGCCGAGGGCGAACAGCGCCGCATCGGCAGCCTGTCCTTGCTGAGTGCCGACGATCGCCGTCTGGTGCTGGAATGTTTCAACGAGATCGGCGGCGATGCGCCGATGCCGATGCATGAAGGGCAGACCGTGCACGGCCTGTTCGAGGCCCAGGCCGCCCGCGATCCGCAGGCCACTGCGGTCGAGTACGAGGGCCGTGCGCTGAGCTACGGCGAACTCAACCGCCGCGCTAATCGCGTCGCCCATCGCCTGATCGCGCTCGGCGTGGCGCCCGACGACCGCGTCGCGATCTGCGTCGAACGCGGCCTGGAGGCGGTGGTCGCGGTGTTCGGCGTGCTCAAGGCCGGCGCGGCCTACGTGCCGCTGGCCCCGGCCTATCCGCCGGAACGCCTGGCCTATCTGGTCGGCGACAGCGCGCCCAAAGCCTTGCTGACCCAGAACGCGCTGCGCGAGGCGGCCTGGTCGCTCGACGAGCACGCTCCCGACATTGCCGTGCTGATGCTCGACGACGACGAGACCTGGGCCGCCCAGCCCGAGCACGACCCGGTGGTGAGCGCGCTGACGCCGTCGCACTTGGCCTACGTGATCTACACCTCCGGTTCGACCGGTGAGCCCAAGGGTGTGATGGTCGAGCACCGCAACGTGCTCAACCTGTGGTCGGCGTTCGAACGCGAGGTGTTCGCCGACTGCGCGCCGGGCGCGCGCCTGGGCCTGGACGCGGCGCTGTCCTTCGACGCTTCGGTGCAGTCGCTGGTGCAGTTGCTGTCGGGCCGTTGCATGGTGATCGTGCCGGCGGCGATCCGTGCCGATGGCGCGGCGCTGATCGAGTTCCTGGGCCGCGAACGCATCGACATCTTCGACTGCACGCCGGCCCAGTTCGAGGCCTTGCTCGCCGCCGGTCTGCTCGACGACACGGTTTCGGGCGCCAAGCGCCCGGGCACGATGTTGGTCGGCGGCGAAGCGCTGCCCGCCCGTGCCTGGGAAGCCGCGGCGGCTTCGTCGATGCGCTGCTACAACGTCTACGGCCCGACCGAATGCACGGTCGACGCCAGCTATGCGCGGATCGAAGCCGGGGTCGCGCCGCACATCGGCCGGCCGCTCGCCAACACCCGCATCTACGTGCTCGGCGGCGACGGCGAGCCCTTGCCGGTCGGCGTGGTCGGCGAGATCCACGTCGGCGGTGCCGGCGTCGCCCGCGGTTACCTCGGCCGTGCCGAACTGAGCGCCGAACGCTTCGTCCGCGACCCGTTCGCGGCCACCGCGGGCGCGCGCATGTACCGCACCGGCGACCTCGGCCGCTGGCGCAGCGACGGCACCCTGGAGTACGTCGGCCGTAACGACTTCCAGGTCAAGCTGCGCGGCTATCGCATCGAGCTCGGCGAAATCGAGGCGCGTCTGTCGGCCTGCGCCGACGTGCGCGAGGCGGTGGTGGTCGCACGCGAAGACCAGCCCGGCGAGAGGCGCCTGGTGGCCTACGTGGCGCCGCGCGCTGCGGCCAAGGACGAGGCGCTCGAAGAACTACTCGACGGCCAGGTCGCGCAGTGGTCGGACATCTTCGACGACCAGGGCGAGGAGGAGACCGTCGAGCAGGCCGACTTCGGTTTCGACCTGACCGGCTGGAACAGCACCTACACCCGCGAGGCGATCGCCAGCGAAGGCATGCGCGAATGGCTCGATGGCACCTTGGTGCGGATCGAGGCGCTGCAGCCGCGGCGGGTGCTCGAGATCGGCGTCGGCACCGGCATGATCCTGTGCAACATCGCGCCGCGCTGCGAGCGCTACGTCGGCACCGACCTGTCGGTCAAGACCGTGGCCAAGGTCAACCACCTGGTCGGGATCACCCCGGAGCTGAGCGGCAAGGCCGACGTGTTCCAGGGCGAGGCCACCGATTTCTCGGCGATCCACGGCGAGTTCGACACGGTGGTGATCAACTCGGTGGTGCAGTACTTTCCGAACCTGGCCTACCTGGAACAGGTCATCGCCTCGTCGATCGGCGTCACCGCCGCCGGCGGCAAGCTGATGATCGGCGATGTGCGCCATCACGGCCTCATGCCGTCGTTCCATCTGTCGGTGCAAGCGTTCCAGTCGCCCGACAGCCTGTCGGCGACGCAACTGGGCGACCGCGCCGCGCAGAAGATGCGCGGCGACATCGAGTTGCTGATCGACCCGGTCTGGTTCCACGCTCTGCGCGATCGTTACCCGCGTATCAGTGCGGTGCGCGTGCTGCCCAAGTTGGCCCGCCACGAAAACGAAATGTCGGCGTATCGCTACGACGTGGTGCTGACTATCGACGGCGAGCGCGACGAGGTGTTCGCGATCGACTGGCAGGACTGGGGCGACGAAGGCTTCGATGCGCAGCGCCTGCAGCAGCGCATCGACGCCAGCGACGAGGCGGTGCTCGGACTGCGCGCGATCGCGCATCCCTGGGCCACTCCGTATCAGCGCGCCTGGCAGCGCCTCGGCGCGGGCGAGGGCGGCGCCTCGGTCGCTGCGATCAAGGCCCAGGCCGCGATCGACGCCGGCCATGGCGCGCTGTGCGCCGATCTCGAAGACTTCTGCCGCGAGCGCGGCTACAGCCTCGACTTGAGTTGGGCGCCGAACGCGCAGGGCGGCGAATACCACGCCCTGATCGGCCGCAACGGCCAGGCGCTGCATTTCGATTGGCGTAGCCAGATCGCGGCGGAGCAATTGCGCAAGGACGAGGCCGGTTTCGCCCACGACCCGCTCGAAGCCAAGTGGCGCAGCACCTTGCCGGGCCGTCTGCGCGAAGTGCTGGCGGCGCAGGTGCCCGAGTACATGGTGCCGAGCGCGTTCATGCTGATCGACCGCTGGCCGCTGACCGCCAACGGCAAGCTCGACCGCCAGGCCCTGCCGGCGCCGGACCGCATCGCGGTGACCGCGCGCAACTACGAGCCGCCGCAGGGCGAGGTCGAGGAGACCATCGCGACGATCTGGCAGGAATTGCTGGGCCTGGAACAGGTCGGTCGCCACGACCATTTCTTCGAGGTTGGCGGGCATTCGTTGCTGGCGGTGCAGGTGATGGCCCGCGTGCGCGAAGCCTTCGCGGTCGACGTGCCGGTGGCGGAGTTGTTCAAGTCGCCCGAGGTCGCGCTGCTGGCGCGTGTGGTGTTGGTCGCCAGCGTCGGCCGCTACGCCGACGAGGACGTCGAGCGCATGGCCGCCGATATCGACCAGCTTTCGGAAGAAGAGCTGCGCGCCCTGCTCGAAGAGGAAAACCCGTGAGCCGCCGCGACCGCGCGGCGGCAAGGGGACGTCACACCATGGAACAACTAGCGATGGAGATGCGGGATGTCTAAGGAATCGTCGGCGGACATCGAGCTGCTGAAACTGGAACTGCTGCGGCGCCGGCTCAACAAGTCGGCGACCCCGGCCGCGCAGCCCGACGGCGCGCGGCCGATCGCGCGTGCCGATCGCGACGGCGAATTGCCGTTGTCGTGGGCGCAGCAGCGCATGTGGTTCCTCGACCGGCTCGACCAGGCGGCCGGCGAGGCCTATCACGTGCCGGCAGCGCTGCGCCTGAAGGGCCGGCTCGACCGCCTGGCCTTGCAGTCGGCGCTCGACCGCATCGTCGCCCGCCACGAAAACCTGCGCACCCGCTTCGTCGGCGTCGACGGTTCGGCACGACAAGAGATCGCGCCGGAACAGATCGGCTTCGTTCTGGTCGATCACGACCTGCGCGCATTGGCGCCGGCCGAGCGCGAAGCCGAGGCCACTCGGATCGGCCGCGACGAAGCGCTGGCGGCGTTCGATCTCGCCGCCGGCCCGCTGATCCGCGGCCGCCTGCTGCGCGTCGGCGACGACGAGCACGTGCTGCTGGTGACCCAGCACCACATCATTTCCGACGGCTGGTCGATGGGCGTGTTGGTGCGCGAAGTCAGCGCGCTCTACACCGCTTTCACTCAGGGCCGCGCCGACCCCTTGCCGGCGCTGCCGGTGCAATACGCCGACTACGCGGTGTGGCAGCGTCAGTGGCTGCAAGGCGAGGCCTTGCAGAAACACATCGACTTCTGGCGTTCCCACCTGGGCGGCGCGCCGACCCTGTTGGAACTGCCCGGCGACCGTCCGCGCCCGTCGCTGCAGAGCTATGCCGGCGACCGCATCCCGGTCGCGTTGCCGGCGGCGCTGACCGCGGCCCTGCGCGCGTTGTCGCAGCGTCACGGCACCACCGTGTTCATGACCCTGCTGGCCGGTTGGTCGGCGTTGATGTCGCGCTTGAGCGGTCAGGACGAGGTGGTGATCGGCACGCCGGTGGCCAATCGCGCCCGCACCGAACTCGAACCGCTGATCGGTCTGTTCATCAACACCCTGGCACTGCGCGTCGACCTGCGCGACGACCCGACCGTCAGCCAGTTGCTGGCCCAGGTCAAGGCCACCACGCTCGGCGCCTATGCCCACCAGGAGCTGCCGTTCGAGCAAGTGGTCGAGGCGCTGGCGCCAGAGCGCAGCCTCGGCCACAGCCCCTTGTTCCAGGTGATGCTGACCCTCGACAACACCCCCGACAGCGGCAGTCTGGCGCTGCCCGGTCTGGAACTGAGCGCGGTGCCGGCGACCAACGCCAAGGCGCATTTCGACCTGCGCCTGCTGCTCGGCGACGCCGGCGACGACCTCAGCGGCGAGCTGGAGTACTCCAGCGACCTGTTCGACCGCGCCACCGCCGAGCGCATGGTGCGACAGTGGATCGCGCTGCTGCAGGGCATGGTCGGCGGCGATGCGCGCAAGGTCGGCGAGCTGAGCTTGTTGAGCACGGCCGAGCGCGAGCAGGTGCTGCGCGGGTTCAACGATCTGCGTGCCGATGCGGTGCATGACCGCACGATTCATGCGCAGTTCGAGGCGCAGGCGGCTTCCACTCCGGATGCCGAAGCGCTGTTGGTCGAAGACGAAGCACTGAGCTACACAGAGCTCAACCGCCGCGCTAACCAAGTCGCCCATCGTTTGATCTCGCTCGGCGTCAAACCCGACGACCGCGTGGCGATCTGCACCGAACGCAGCGTGGCGATGATCGTCGGCTTGCTGGGTGTGCTCAAGGCCGGTGCGGCGTACGTGCCGTTGGACCCAAGCTATCCGAGCGAGCGCCTGGCCTACATGTTGGAAGACAGCCGGCCCATCGCCTTGCTGACCCAGTCGGCGCTGCGCGCGGCGATGCCGATGCTGGAATCCTCGCCGCTGCCGCTGGTGGTGCTCGACGACGAGTCGCTGGCGAGCTACAGCGAAAGCAACCCGAGCGTCGAAGGCCTGACACCGCGCAACCTGGCCTATGTGATCTACACCTCCGGTTCGACCGGCCAGCCCAAGGGCGTGATGGTCGAGCATCGCTCGGCGGTGAACTTCTGGCGGGTGATGGGCGAGACCACTCATCGTGAACTGGGCGCCGGCTCGCGCGTGGCCCTCAATGCGGCGTTCTCGTTCGACATGTCCTTGAAGGGCATCCTGCAACTGTTGTCGGGTCATGCGCTGGTGCTGATCCCGCAGTCGATCCGCGCCAACGGCCCGGCGATGCTGGACTTCATCGATCGTTACCGCATCGATGCCTTCGACAGCACACCCTCGCAGTTGGAGGTATTGCTGGCGGCCGGCCTGATCGGCAAGCCCGGTCATCAGCCGACCAGCGTGCTGCTCGGCGGCGAGCCGATCGGCAAGGCGATGTGGGACAAGCTCAAAGCGTCGCCGAGCATCCACTTCCACAATATGTACGGCCCGACCGAGTGCACGGTCGATGCGACCATCGGCAGCATCCGCGATGCGGTCGGCGGCCCGAATATCGGCCGTCCGATTGCGAATACGCCGGTGTATCTGCTCGACGCGCGCGGCGAGCCGGTGCCGGTCGGCGTGCCGGGCGAATTGTTCCTCGGCGGCGTGCA
>NZ_JBQEOE010000066.1:0-18192 GCF_052045105.1 Lysobacter sp. 22409
AGCTCCAGGGTAGGAGCGACGCAAGTCGCGACCGCAGGGACGCGCTGAGCCAGCAGGGCGGGCGTTCCTCATCGAAGCGGCGCACTTTCGCCAGGGTAGGAGCGACGCAAGTCGCGACCGCGCTGTTTCGGTCTCGCGGCGCATCGCTCAAGCAAGATCAGGATCAGGATCAGGATCAAACGCCAAAAGCTTCCGCCGCTATAGCGGCGGGTTACTTTCTTTTGTCATAAGCAACAAAAGAAAGGTAACCAAAGAAAAATGCTTTTCTTTGAATCACAAGCCCGCACGAGCGATGCCGACGCAGGGATTTTTCATACGGGACATCCCTGTCCCGATGAAAAACGGCCCGCATCCATGCGGGCCGCCCTCCGGGTCTTCTATAGCCTTCGCTAGTGCAAACCTGCGCACGGCAACGGAAACGGCAACGGCAACGGCCAAGGCTAAGGCTAAGGCCGAAGCTACGGCACAAGGTAAGGGACCGCGCCAGCTTGGAAGCCCGTGGTCGCGGCTTGTGACCGAAGGAAATCCAGTAGGGCGCCGCTCCTACCCTGAAAGCGCGAAGCGCCAAGTGCGTCGGAGCGCTGGCGTACTGCAGCGCCAGAACGAGCAAGGGCCTCCGGTTGCGGCCACCGTGCCGCAGATCGGCCCGCCCCCGTTTCCTGGACCCGGCGAGCCACGCAGGCCAGACCCCACTAGAATCCAGACAAACCCAAGGGAGAGTCGCCGCCATGGACACGCTGCCCCCGTTCGCGACCCATCGGGTCGAGAATCAACCGCCGCCGTTCGCTCCGCGCGATCTGTGGCGCGACGACGTCGCCCTGCGCGAAGCGGTAAGCCGCGAAGGCGGCGACAGCCATGCCGAGGCGCTGGCACGCTACGGCGCGCTCGCCGGCGACGAGATCTACCGCCTCAGTTTCGATGCGCACCGCGACAAGCCGCGTCTGCGCAGCCACGATGCCCTGGGCCATCGCATCGATCTGGTCGAGTTCCATCCGAATTACCACGCGATCATGCGTGCCGCGATCGAACACGGGGTGGCGGGCCTGTCCTGGCACGATCCGCGTCCGGGCTCGCATGTCGCGCGCGCGGCACTGAGTTATCTGCATCACCAGGTCGAACCGGGCACCAGTTGTCCGCTGACCATGACCCACGCCGCCGCGCCGGTGCTGCGTCACGCGCCGGCGCTGGCCGAGTGGGCGCGCAAGGCCGCCGCGCCGAGCTACGACGGGCGCGATGTCGGTTTCGGCGACAAGGCCGGCCTGACCCTCGGCATGGGCATGACCGAGAAACAGGGGGGCTCGGACGTGCGCGCCAACCAGACTGTCGCTACGCCCGTGTCGGGGGACGAGTACGAACTGGTCGGCCACAAATGGTTTTTCTCGGCGCCTATGTCCGACGGCTTCCTCGTGCTGGCGCGGGCGCCGGGTGGGCTGAGTTGCTTCCTGATGCCGCGCTGGCATCCGCACGGCGGCAAGAACGCGCTGCGGTTGATGCGGCTCAAGGACAAACTCGGCGACTGGTCGAACGCATCGTCCGAAGTCGAATTCCAGGGCGCCTGGGCGCAACGCATCGGCGATGAAGGCCGCGGCGTGGCGACGATCATCGAGATGGTGATGCTGACCCGCCTGGACTGCATGCTCGGCTCGGCCGGCGAAATGCGCATGGCCCTGGCGCAGGCTATGCATCACGCCCGCCATCGGCGCAGCTTCGGCAAGCCGCTGCTCGATCACGCGTTGATGCGCAACGTCCTGGCCGATCTCGCGCTCGAGGCCGAGGCCGCGATCCAGTTCGCGATCCGGGTCGCCGGCGCGGTCGACCGTGCTGGCGGCGATGCCCGCGAGCAGGCGTTCGCGCGCATCGCCACCGCGATCGGTAAGTACTGGATCTGCAAGCGCGCGCCGGCCTTCGTCAACGAAGCACAGGAGTGCCTGGGCGGCGCGGGCTATGTCGAGGAATCGGTCTTGCCGCGTCTGTACCGGCAGGCACCGTTGAATTCGATCTGGGAGGGCAGCGGCAACATCCAATGCCTCGACGTGCTGCGTGCGCTCGCACGCGAGCCGCAGACCGCTGCGGCCTTGCTGGCCGAGCTCGAATCGGCCGTCGGCCGCGACGTCGCATTCGACGCCCAGCTCGACCCATTGCGCGCGGTTCTGAGCGGGCAAACGCCAGTGGCGGAGGCGCAGGCGCGGGTTTGGACCGAGCGCCTCGCTCTTGCGCTGCAGGCGGCCACCTTGTTGCGCGCCGGCAGTCCGCTGGCGCCGGCATTCTGCGCGAGCCGGCTTGGCGGGCAGCATGGCCTGGCTTTCGGCACCTTGCCTGAAGGATTGGACTTCGACCTCGTCCTGCAGCGAGTGCTGCCGGCATGAGGGCGATGCGCATCGGTCTGTTCGCCGCCGCCGTGCTTTGCGCGCCGGCCTGGGCGCGCACGCCGCCGGCGATGGCCCCGGCTTCGCAACGCGCCGACAGCATCGTCGTCGACAAGTCGGAGCGGCGCATGCGCTTGCTGCGCGACGGCAAGCTCATCCGCACCTATTCGATTCTGCTCGGCGATGCGCCGAGCGGGCACAAGCGCCAGCAGGGCGACGAGCGCACGCCCGAAGGCGCTTACCGCATCAGCGGGCGCAATCCGAACAGCCGCTTTCATCTGTCCCTGCGCGTGTCGTATCCGAACGAGGCCGATCGCAAGCAGGCGCGTGCGCGCGGCGTCGATCCGGGCGGCGACATCATGATTCATGGCGGCACGCCGCCCGGATACCGGCGCGATTGGACTGACGGTTGCATCGCACTGAGCAACGAGCAGATCGAGGAGGTCTGGAGCCTGGTGCCGAACGGCACGCCGATACGGATCGATCCTTAGCCTGCGCGACGACATCCCTGAATGCGCCGTCCGTCGCAGCGAACCGGCGATGACGGCGGTTTTCCCCGGATGGGTGTATGGTCGCCCGGTCGGCCATTCCAGGCCGCAGCGGGAGGTGCAACCATGCGTGGTTCACGTAAATCCCAGGCGCTGGCGCTGCTGGCGCTGGCCGCGGTACCGCCGCCGGCCCACGGTTCGGATTTTTCGTTTGCGCTGTTCTGGCTCGGACGCGGGGCGACACTGGTCGTCTTGTGCCTGTTTACGCTTTGGTTGATCGGCGAGGCCAGACGCGCCGGTTGACGCATCGGTAAGCGTCGATCGTCGAGCGCTCGATGAATGCGAGCGCGTCGCTCGCGATGCGCATCGAGGTTCGCGCATCGCCGGACATAATCGCAGCAGCGCTCTCGCGATACCCCTGTTGCACTGCAGCGTCGCAAGGATGTGCGGCAACATTCGTATGCGCATCGTCCGGCGTGATCAGGCGTGGATTCGTTCAGCCTCAACATCGCATGCGCGTTCTTGTGACGCGCCTCGGAATACCGATGTGACGGGGCCTCGCCGGCGGCTTGTGCGCGCGCCCGGCATCTCCTTATCTGTCTGCTCCCGTCGTCTCGATACGCATCGAACGCCACGCGAGTGTTGTCCCGATGGTGGGTCCGCCGTCCATGCGATGGCGACACGAGGTCCTCACGACTGACCTCATCCGAGCCATGTCAGATTCCATCCCTAAGGAGTTCTTCAACATGTCCGTATCGAAATCCGGCAAGCGCGCCGGCCTGGCGCGTGTGTCTTTGTTCTCGATGATGACGGCGGTGGCCGCATTGTCCTGCGGCGCGGCGCTGGCGGCCGACGAAGTGAGTCCCGAACTGAAGTTCGCGATGCAGCGCGACCTCGGCGTGTTCCCGTCGCAGCTCGGCCAGTACCTGGCCACCGAACGCCTCGCGCAGACCCAGGCGGCCGCGGTCGAACGCGAGCTTGGCGGCAACTTCGCCGGCAGTTGGATCGAGCGCAACGAGGACGGCAGCTTCAAGTACGTCGCCGCGACTTCGGGCGCACGCAAGGCCTCGCGCATTCCCGGCGTTGAAGTGCGCACGGTGCGCCATAGCCTGAAGCAGTTGCAGAACTCGATGGATCTGCTCGACGCCAGTTCGCAGGCGCGAGTGAAGGGCATCAGCAAGCCGCTGAGCGGCGTCCAGAGCTGGTACGTCGACCAGACCAGCAACAGCGTGGTGGTCAAGGTCGACCAGGGCGCGACCGAGCGCGGCGTCGATTTCGTCGCCCTCAGCGGCGCCGACAGCGGCATGGTGCGCATCGAGGAAATGCCGGGCACGTTGCAGACCACCGCGACCATCCTCGGCGGCATCGAGTATTCGATCAACAACGCCTCGCTGTGTTCGGTCGGCTTCTCGGTCACGCGCGGCACCACCAAGGGCTATGTGACCGCCGGCCATTGCGGCACGGTCGGCGCCATCGCCCGCGTCGGCGGCGTGCAGGTCGGCTCCTTCGCCGCTCGCGTGTTCCCGGGCAACGACCGGGCCTGGGTCAGCGTCGGCAGCACCCACAGCTTGCAGGGGGCGGTCAGCAACTACAGCGGCGGCACCGTCGCGGTGCGTGGCAGCACCGAAGCGGCGATCGGCGCGGCGGTGTGCCGTTCCGGCCGCACCACCGGCTATCGCTGCGGCACCATCACCGCCAAGAACGTCACCGCCAACTACGCCGAAGGCGCAGTGCGCGGCCTGACCCAGGGCAACGCCTGCATGGGCCGCGGCGATTCGGGCGGTTCCTGGATCACCAGCGCCGGCCAGGCGCAGGGCGTGATGTCGGGCGGCAACGTGCAGGCCAACGGCAACAACTGCGGCATTCCGGCCTCGCAGCGCAGCAGCCTGTTCGAGCGGCTCGGCCCGATCCTCAGCCAGTACGGCCTGACCCTGGTGCGCAGCTGACCGGGGACGAGTAGCTAGGAACGAGTAGCTAGGAACGGGGAGTTAGAAACGAGGAGTTAGAAGTGAGGAGTGAGGAGAGCACGGGCGTCGGCGGTATCTGCCTTCGCTCGCTTCTCACTTCTCACTTTTCCGTACTCAGCTCCCCGCTCAATCCAGGAACTGCAGTTTCGCCAGCTCGGCGTACAGGCCGCCTTCGGCGAGCAACTGCGCGTGGGTGCCTTCGGCGACGATGCGGCCGCGGTCCATGACCACGATGCGGTCGGCCTTGAGCACGGTCGCCAGGCGATGGGCGATGACCAGGGTGGTGCGGCCTTCCATCAGCGTTTCCAGGGCCTGCTGCACGGCGCGTTCGCTCTGCGCATCGAGCGCGCTGGTGGCTTCGTCGAGCAGCAGGATCGGCGCGTCCTTGAGCAGGGCGCGGGCGATGGCGATGCGTTGCTGTTGGCCGCCGGACAGGCGCGCGCCGCGTTCGCCGAGTTCGGTCGCCAGTTTGTCGGGCAGGGCCTCGATGAAATCGGCGGCATGCGCGGCGCGCACGGCCTGGGCGACGTCCTCGTCGCTGGCTTCGAGGCGGCCGTAGCGGATGTTGTCGCGCGCGGTGGTGGCGAAGATAGTCGGCTGCTGCGGCACCAAGGCGATGGCCTCGCGCAACGCGGCCGGGTCGAGCTCGCGCACGTCGACGCCGTCGACTTTGACCGCACCCTGCTGCGGGTCGTGGAAGCGCAACAGGATCGAGAACACGGTGCTCTTGCCGGCGCCGGAGGGGCCGACCAGGGCCACGGTCTCGCCCGGACGCACGCGCAGGCTGAAATCCTCCAGCGCGGGCAGGTCGGGGCGCAGCGGGTAGTGGAAGCCGACATGCTCGAAGACCAGTTCGCCGTGCAGCGGCTTCGGCAGCACTTTCGGATGCGCCGGCGCGCGCACCGCGCTGGATTCGTTGAGCAGTTCGCTGATCCGGCCCATGCCGCCAGCGGCGCGCTGCAGGTCGTTCCAGACCTCGGCGAGGGCGCCGATCGAACCGCCGCCGATCAGGGCATAGAGCACGAACTGGCCGAGCGTGCCGGCGCTCATGCGCCCGGCGACGACGTCGTGCGCGCCCGACCACAGCACCAGGGTGATCGCGCCGAACACCAGGGTGATGGCGATCGCGGTGACCCAGGCCTGGGCGCTGATGCGCTGGCGCGCGGTTTTTACCGCGATCTGCAGCGACTGGCTGAAACGGCCTTGCTCGTACGGCTCGCGCGCATGCGCCTGGACCGTGCGCACGGCGCCGAGGGTTTCGCTGGCCAGGGTGTTGGCGTCGGCGACGCGGTCCTGGCTGGCGCGCGAGATCTTCTGCAGCTTGCGTCCGCCGATGACGATGGGCAGCACCGCCAGCGGAATGCCGATCAGGGCGAACACGGCCAGGCGCGGGCTGGTCCAGAACAGCATGCCGAGGCTGCCGATCACGGTGACCGTGCTGCGCAAGGCGACCGACATGCTCGAACCGACCACGCTGCGCAGCAGTTCGGCGTCGGCGGTGAGGCGCGAGACCAGCTCGCCGCTGCGGTTGCGGTCGTGGAAACCGGCATCGAGCGCGATCAGGTGGCTGTAGAGCTTCTCGCGCAAGTCGGCGACTACGCGCTCGCCCAGCACCGAGACGAAATAGAAGCGGATCGCGGTGGCGAAGGCCAGAGCGATGGCGACCAGGAACAGCAACAGGAAGGCGCGGTCGATCGCGCTGCTGCCGCCACCCGCGGAGCTCTGGGCGAAGCCCTGGTCGATCATGGTCTTGAATGCGACCGGCAGGCTCAGGGTGGCGGCGCTGGACGCGCCCAGGGCGAACAGCCAAGCCACGAACAGGCGGCTGTGCTTGCGCACGAACGGCCACAAGGTCCGCAGACTGCCGATCGGGGCCTTGCGGTCGTCGCGGCGTGAGTCGACCGGACGGCCGGCGCTGGAATCTGTCATCGGGAGGCGTTCATGGGGAGGGGGCGCGGCCGGGTTCTTCGAGGCGCACGCGATTACGTGTGGCGTCGCGAAGCTGCGCTTTCAAGGCGTCGACCTGCGATTCGGGCAGGCGGATGAGCATGCGCACGCCTTCGGCGCTGTAGCGTTCCTGGTCTTTTTCGGCGCCGTGGGCGCTCAAGGCGGCATGCACGGCGCCGGTGTCCTCGAACGGAAACGCCAGCTCCAGCTCGCTGTAGCGCAGCAACTCGTGGCGTTCGGCGCAGCGCAGGCACTCCGCCGCGCAACCGCCGTAGGCACGGACCAGGCCGCCGGCGCCGAGCTTGATGCCGCCGTACCAGCGGGTGACGACGACCACGACCTGGTCGTAGCCCTGGCCGTCGATCGCGGCCAGGATCGGCCGCCCGGCGGTGCCGGCCGGTTCGCCGTCGTCGTTGAAACGATATTGCGCGCCGATGCGGTAGGCCCAGCAGTTGTGGGTCGCGGCCGGGTCGCCGACCTCGGCGATGAAGGCCAGCGCCGCTTCCGACGTGGTCACCGGAGCGGCGAGGGCCAGAAAGCGGCTGTGCTTGACCTCGATCGACAACGAGGCGCGCGCGGCAAGGGTTGCGAGGGTCATCGGCGGACGCTCGCGCCGGTGCCGGGCCGATGGCCCGGACTCATTTCAGCAGGGTGCGCAGGTCGTCCGGCACCCGCGTCTGCGGATGGGCGCGATGGAAGCGGCGCAGGCTGTCGCGGGCGAGCTCGGTGTCGCCGCGGTCGCGGTAGCCGCGGATCAGCTCCAGCCATTGCGCCGGGGTCAGGCGGGCTTCCTGGGCGGCATCCGGCATGATCCGGCTGCCGGTGACCTCGATCCGATCGAGCGTGCTGGAGTCGTTGGCCGCCGCCGGCTGGACGGCCTGTGCTTCTGCCGCCGGCGCGTTGGCCGACTGGGCGGCAACGGCAGGGGCGGGGGCAGGGGCGACCGAGCGGGCGGCGCGGCCCAGCACGGGCGCCGGCTTGCTGTGCCGATCGGCGGCGGTCTTGCCCTCGGCTTGGGCAGCCGATGTGGCGGCTGCGCCGGCCGGAGCGGCCTCGCGCAGCTCGTAGCGGCGTTCGCGGTCGAGCTGCGGTTTGGCGGCATCGCGGGCGGTGGCGGCGGGCACGGTGGCCGGTGCCGGCGTATGGACCGGGGCTGAGGCCGGGGCGGGCGGTGCCGGCGGGGCGGCCATGACCGGCGCGGGCGGCGCCGGGAATGCGTCGACGGGTTCGGCCACGGCGCGTTCCGAGGCCTGCTTCTGCACGCGCTGGCGCTGCTCCGCGCGCCGCCCCTCGGCGGCCGCGTCGCTGCGCTTGGCGGCTTCCAGCGGAGGCGGGGGCGGTGCGATCATTTGTGGCTGAGCCTGCGGCGGCGCCGGGGGTTCGGGCACGGCGATCGCGGCCGCGGCATCGGCCGCGCCGGCGCTGCTGTCGCGGGCGTAGTCCGAGGCTTCGGCGGCGGCCGGGGCGGCCGCGGCCGAAGCCGATTCGGCCTTGGCATCGGCCGCGGCGTCGGCCGAGCTCACCGAGGCGGCGGTGGCCTGGTCTTCGCCGACCGACTCCAGCGCCTTGTCCATCGGCCGCAACTGCCAGGCCACGCCGATCGCGAGCGTCAGCGAGGCCGCCACGCCGATCCAGGCCGGCCAGCGGGTTTTGCTGCGCGCACGCGGGGTCTGCGCCACGGCGGCATGGGCGGCGGCGAGGATCCTGGCGTCGAGCGCCGGCGAGGGACCGTCGTGCGGTCCCAGGCGCAGCAGGCGCTCGGCCAGCTCGCGTTCCTCGGGCGACAGCGGATCGGGGGCGTCGTGACGGCGGTTCATTCGGTCAACCTCGCGCGCAACTTGTCCATCGCGTAGCGCAGTCTGGACTTCACCGTTTCCCTGCCGGCCCCCGTGATGGCGCCGATGTCCTCCAGGCTCAATTCCTGTTCCAGGCGCAGCAGCACCACTTCGCGCTGCTCCTCGGGCAATTCCTCGATCGCCCGCTGCAGGCGGCGGCGCTGTTCGAACTCGGACAGTTCGCGCTCGGGCGTGGTCGGGTCGGCGACTCGGGCGGCGCGCTCGTCGCCGTCGGCAGGCGCCGGCGGGCGGTGCTTGAGGCCGCGCCAGTAGTCGTTCAGGCGGTTGTGGGCGATCCGGAACAGCCAGGTGCTGAACGCCGCATCGGGCTTCCAGCCCTCGCGCGCGGCGATCACGCGCTGCCAGACGTCCTGGAAGAACTCGTCAGCGAGCGCCGAATCACGGATCTGACGCAGCAAGAAACGGTACAAAGGGCCGCGGTGACGCGAATACAGGACCTCGAACGCAGCGGCGTCGCCGCCCGTCCAGGCCAGCATCAGCACGTCATCGCTAGCGTCCGCACCGGAATTCATCCGCGGCAGGGTACGGCCTGGCGACGCAGACGGGAAGCGGTTGCGCACGGGAGAGACGTCGTATAGCGGCGATGGGAGGGCCAGTTGCATGTTCGGAACAACGGTCCGGGAGCCCCGGTGGGGTTGCCGTCTGCCGATCCTGTAAAGCTCGCGTTATCCTGCGCCTTGCGCAGAAGGCGGCGATGCGGTGCACAGTGACGTATTACCAGGGGCAACGGTGAGCGATAGGTCGTCCGCGGGCGAGGCGCTCGCCTGTGCGTTGCAGGAGGCTCTGCCGGTCGGCTCCCTGGTGGTGGTCTGCTGGCGCTCGGCCTACGGCCGCCTGTCCGAATCGTTCACCCCCGGTGTCGACGCGCCCTTGCGCGCCGATGCCGGCGCCTTGCTCGAACGCGATCCGCCTGCGGTGGGCGCTTCCGACGATTGCGGCGGCGACCGCATCGAGGCGGCCTGGTGGCTGGAGGACGGCAGCCGCGCGGCGATCGTCGCCTGCTTGCCGCAGGCCCTGCCGACGCCGTTGCGCGCCGCCTGGCTGGCGATGGCGCGGCGTATCGTCGCCGCCGATCTGTCGGCGGTGCGCGCCCACGCACGCGCCGAGGCCCTGGAAAAATCCGAACGCCTGCAGCAGGCGCTGTACGGCATCGCCGACCTGGCCGGCTCCGGGCTGGAGATGACCGACCTGCTCAGCCGCATCCACGGCGTGGTCTGCGGCCTGATGTACGCCGAGAATTTCTACATCGTGCTCTACGACGACGTCGCCGACACGATGCGCTTTCTGTATTTCGCCGACCGCAACGATCCTTACGTGGCCGATCCGCAGCGGGTGATCCGCGGCGACGAGATGCCGACCAGCCTGACCCTGGCGCTGCTGCGCCACGGCGAGCCGCTGCAGGGCAGTTCGGCGGCGTTGCGCGACCTGCTCGGCGTGCCGCCCGACGAGTATCACGGCCCCGACAGCGCCGACTGGCTCGGCGTGCCGATGCGCCGCGACGAACGCGTCTGCGGCGCGATCGTGGTGCAGAACTACGAGAGCGCCGGCAGCTACGGCGAGGAAGACCGGGCCTTGTTGTCGTTCGTGGCCCAGCACATCCTGACCGCGCTCGACCGTTTCGGCGCGCGCGAGGAGCTCGAACGCCACGTCGCCGAGCGCACCTATGCATTGCAGCTCAGCAACCGCGACCTGCAGGCCGAGATCATCGAGCGCCAGCGCTCGGAACGCCTGCAGCGCGCGCTGTTCCGCATCGCCGAGCTGACCATCACCTCCGACACCCTCGGCCGCTTCTATTCGCAAGTCCACGACGTGGTCAGCGAGCTGCTGTACGCGCGCAATTTCTACATCGCGCTGCTGTCGGACGACGGCGACCGCCTGCAGTTCCCGTACTCGATCGACGAGCGCGACATGATCCGCGAGAGCCGCCAGCTTGCCGGCGGCCTGACCGAGTACGTGATCCGCCAAGGCCGGCCGCTGCTGGCCGACCGCCACCGCATCGCCGAGCTGAACAGCCGCGGCGAAGTGCGCAGCCACGGCTCGGCCGCGCATTGCTGGCTCGGCGTGCCGCTGTACCGCGACGACTCGGTGGTCGGGGTGATCGCCATCCAGAGCTATTCGCGCGCGATCAGCTTCAACGCCCGCGACCAGGAACTGCTGACCTTCGTCGCCCATCACATCAGCATCGGCCTGGCGCGCAAGCAGGCCCAGGACCGGCTGGTGACCGCGCACGGCGAGCTCGAACAGCGGGTCGCCTCGCGCACCCGCGAGCTGGCCCACACCAACGCCGAACTGCTCGCCCAGATCGGCGAACGCGTGCGCGCCGAACAGAAGCTGACCCACCAGGCCCTGCACGACGCCCTGACCGGCCTGCCGAACCGCGGCCAACTGCTCGAACGCCTGGACGACGCGATCGCCCGCGCGCGCCGCGAGCAGCGTGCGTTCGCGGTGCTGTTCCTCGACCTGGACCGGTTCAAGCTGGTCAACGACAGCGTCGGCCACTCGGCCGGCGACGAGCTGTTGGTCGAAAGCAGCCGCCGCATCGTCTCGACCGTGCGCAGCAACGACACCGTGGCGCGTCTGGGCGGCGACGAGTTCGCGATCCTGATCGAGAACATCGACGGGCTCGGCGTCGCCGAAGACCTGGCCTCGCGCGTGCTGCGCACGCTGGGCGAGCCGTGCTGGGTGGCCGGGCGCGAAGTGTTTCCGTCGGCCAGCATCGGCATCGCCATGTGGCACCCGCGTTATCGCAACGGCATCGAACTGCTGCGCGACGCCGATGCGGCGATGTACCGCGCCAAGGGCGCCGGCCGCGGCCGCTGCGCGGTGTTCGACGAGGAGATGCGCGAACAGGCGATGCGCATCCTCGACCTGGAAGCCGACCTGCGCCGCGCGATCAACGGCGATGCCTTCATCGCTTATTACCAACCGATCGTGCGCCTCGACGATCACGGCCTGATCGGCCACGAAGCGCTGCTGCGCTGGCGCCACGAGAAACGCGGCCTGTTGCTGCCGCGCGAATTCATCGGCCTGGGCGAGGACAGCGGCCTGATCGAAGAGGCCGACTGGATCCTTTACGGCCGCGTGGTCACCGAACTGGCGCGCGGCGGCGATGGCTACATCTCGGTCAACGTCTCGCCGCGGCATTTCCGTTCCGGCGATTTCGCCGACCGGCTGTTGCGGATGATCGACGAGGCCGGCGCCGATCCGCGCCGCTTGCGCATCGAGATCACCGAGGTCGCCCTGCTCGACGACGTGCCGCGCGCGTTGCGGATGCTGCGGATCCTGCGCAATCACGGGGTGCTGGCGCAGTTGGACGATTTCGGCACGGGGTTCTCGGCGTTGTCGTACTTGCACCGGTTCCCGATCGAGTGTCTGAAGATCGACCAGAGTTTCGTCGCGGGCTTGGTCGGCGAATCGCGTCCGGAAAGCGTGGCGGTGGTGCGCGCGATCCAGGCGCTGGCCGGCACCCTCGGCATCCACACCATCGGCGAGGGCGTGGAGACCGAAGCCCAGCGCACGGCGTTGCGTGAGCTGGGCTGCACCTACGGCCAGGGCTATCTGTTCGGCCATCCCGGCGAACACATCCGCAGCGCGGCGAGCATCGCCGAAAGCTATAGCGCGGGCCTGCTCGGATCGGACGCGGTGGCTGCACTGGCGGACGGATCGGGTCTGATCGAACTCGGCGCCGATGAGGCACTGCCTGCAGAGGTCGACCCGATCGGCTCCGACCGGGTCGAAGCGGCCGCCGCGAAGGCGGCCTCGACCCTCATTCGCTGACCGCCACGCCTGCGACCGGGCCGACCCGGCCGATCTCGCCGATCTGCACCTTGGCGCGTTCGACCAGGCCGATGAACTCGGCGCGCTGGCCCGAGCGGTCGTCGAGCTTGAGGCCGCGGGCGGTGGCGATGATCTGGTCCCAGCCCCAGCCGTCGTACTGGCTGCCGCCGCGCAAGGTGTCGGCGAAGGCCGCGACCGAGGCCGCCATGCGCATCGGCTCGCTCGCGACCATGCGCAGACTGGAGCGGCGGATCGGCGTTTCGATCAGCTGGCTGCGGTCTTCGCCCGGGCGCTTGTAGCGCAGCTTGAGGTTGGCGATTTCGCCGCCCTGGCCGACCGCCGGCGCGCTGTCGGTGTAGCGCAGCGCGGGCAGGCGCATCGCGCTGGAGCCGACCGGGGTAAGTTCGTACAGTGCAGTGACCTCGTGGCCGGCACCGATATCGCCGGCGTCGACCTTGTCGTTGGCGAAGTCCTCGCGCTTGAGCAGACGGTTTTCGTAGCCGATCAGGCGGTACTCCGCGACCAGGGCCGGGTTGAACTCGATCTGGATCTTGACGTCGCGGGCGATGGTCATGAGGGTCGAACCCATTTCCTCGACCAACACCTTGCGCGCTTCCTGCAGGGTGTCGATGTAGGCATGATTGCCGTCGCCGACGTCGGCGAGTTTCTCCGCCAGTTCGTCGTTGTAGTTGCCGCGGCCGAAGCCCAGCGTGGTCAGGGCGATGCCGCTCTTGCGCTGGTCGGCGACCAGGGTTTCCAGGGCGTTGTTGTCGACCGTGCCGACGTTGAAATCGCCGTCGGTGGCGAGGATCACCCGGTTGACGCCGTTGCCGACGTAGGCCTGCTTGGCCATCGCATAAGCCAGGCGGATGCCGTCGCCGCCGTTGGTGCTGCCGCCGGCCTGCAGACGATCCAGCGCGGCGAGAATCTCCTCCTTGCGGTCGCCCGGGGTCGGCGGCAACACCAGGCCGGCCGAGCCGGCATAGACCACGATCGAGATGCGGTCCTGCGCGCGCAGTTGTTTGGCCAGCATCGAGAACGAGCTTTTCAGCAACGGCAGCTTGTCGGGCGAGTCCATCGAACCGGAGGTGTCGATCAGGAACACCAGATTGGCCGGCGGCAGGGTCTTTTTCGGCACGTCGAAGCCCTTGATGCCGATCATCAGCAACTGGCGTTGGGCATTCCACGGCGCCGGCGCGAGCTCGGTGCTGACCCGGAACGGCGTGGCCAGCGAGGCCGGCGCGGCGTGGCCGTAGTCGAAGTAGTTGATGAATTCTTCCGCGCGCACCGCATCGGCCGGAGGGCGCTGGCCGTCGCTGAGCATGCGGCGGACGTTGGCATAGCTGCCGGTGTCGACGTCGATCGAGAACGTCGACAGCGGTTGTTCGCTGGTGCGCTGCACCGGGTTGTCGTCGCGCTCGGCGTATTTTTCTGTGTCGACGCTGGCCTGGTGCATCGGCGGCGGCGGGGGTGCCGGCGGCGCGAGCACGGACGGAGCCGCCATCTGCGCGAACTGACTGCGCTTGAGCATGCGCGGGGCCGGTCCGATACGGCTGCCGGTGACCTCGATGCGGTCGAGGCTCGCGCTTTGTGCTGCGGCGTTACCGGCCGGCATGGCCTTGGCTTCTGCGTATACCTGGCCTCGCGATTGCTCGGCCGCGCCCTTGGCGCGAGCATCGGCACGAATCGGTTTGGCGGCTTCGGCGAGCGGCGCCGGTGGTGCCGCAGGAGCCGCCGCGGCGCTGGCGGCGGCATCGGCCGCTGCCGCGGTGTCATCGTGAGGGGCGACTTCGGCGACGAGGGTGTCGCCTTCGCTCTTGTCGCGCGACTGCGCCAGCTCGCCGGGAGCCTGGCAGCCGGCGATCGAGAAAGCCAGCGCGGTCAGCAGGGCCGCAGTGAGGGGACGGGTGGAGCGGAGGTTCGACGACGACTGCGGCGTGGCTCGGACGTTCATGGCGGCTTCCCTGGTGTGTGGACCTGGGAAGTGGAACGGACCATCGATGGCCGAGGGGTTGAGCCTGCGGAAATTTTTTGCGGGGGGAGGGCGGTGCTTGCCCCCGACCCGGCTCGGCCCGAACGCGAGGTTAGGGCGTTGTCGGGCGGGTGAGCCGGCCCCGGCCGCTAAGCGGGAGGGGCCTGGCTTCGGGGAGTTCCGGGGTTACATCGCTTCGGTTGGATCGCGGATCACCAACAGCCGCTGCTCGCTCATGTCCTCGATTGCATAGCGCACGCCTTCGCGGCCGAGGCCGGAATCCTTGACCCCGCCGTAGGGCATGTTGTCGACGCGGAAGCTCGGCACGTCGCCGACGATGACGCCGCCGACGTCGAGACGGTCCCAGGCCTTCATCGCATGGTCGAGGCGGCCGGTGAACACGCCGGCCTGCAGGCCGAAATCGCTGTCGTTGACGGTGTTCAGGACCTTGTCGAAATCGTCGAAGGGCTCGATGAACGCCACCGGCCCGAACGCCTCCTTGCGGTACAGGTCCGAGTTGCGCGGAACCTTCTCCAGCAAGGTCGCCGGGATCATGTTGCCGTCGCGCGGGCCGGCGACGATACGCTTGGCGCCGCCCTTGACCGCGGCGTCGATCCAGGATTCGATGCGCTTGGCGGCATCGACGTCGACGACCGGACCGATGAAGGTCTGCTCGTCGCGCGGGTCGCCCATGCGCAGGGCGGCGATGGCGGCCTTGAGCTTCTTGCGCAGCTTGTCGTAGATATCGGCATGGGCGTAGATGCGCTGCACGCTGATGCAGCTCTGCCCGCTCTGGTAGTAGGCGCCGAACACCAGTCGCTCGACCACGTGGTCCAGGCTCGCGCCCGGGTCGGCGTCGACGATGCAGGCCGCGTTGCCGCCGAGTTCGAGGGTGACTTTCTTCTTGCCCGAGCGCGCCTTGAGGTCCCAGCCGATCAGGCCACCGGTGAAGCTCAGCAACTTGATGCGCTCGTCCTCGACCAACAGCGAGGCGTCTTCGTTCGAGCAACACAGCACCGAGAACGCGCCTTCCGGCAGGTCGGTCTCGGCCAGCACCTCGGCGATGATCAGCGCGCCGACCGGGGTCTTGATCGCCGGCTTGAGCACGAAGGGGCAGCCGGCGGCGATTGCCGGGGCGACCTTGTGCGCGACCAGGTTGAGCGGGAAGTTGAACGGGGTGATGAAGCTGCACGGCCCGATCGGCACGCGCTTGACCATGCCGCGATAACCGCGGGTGCGCTCGGAGATCTGCAGCTCGATGAGTTCGCCGCCGCTGCGGGTGGCTTCGCCGGCGGCGATGCGGAAGGTATCGATCAGGCGCGTGACTTCGCCGCGGGCATCGCGAATGGGCTTGCCGGCCTCGATGCACAACGCCAAGGCGAGTTCCTCGAAGCGCTCGCTGAAGCGGCGCACGCAGTGTTCGAGCACGTCGCGGCGGCGATCGGGGGTGAACGCCGCCATCGCTTCGCGCGCCTTGTGCGCGGCGACGATCGCCTTGCGCACCGCCGCGGCGTCGGCCATCGCGACCCGGGTCGCGCGCTTGCCGCTGTACTTGTCGAGCACTTCCAGCGCGGTATTGGCGGCGACCGGGCGGTTGGCCAGGTAGTAGGGATAGCTCGGTTTCAACCCCTTGCCCGGCTTCGCGGGTTTGGCGGCTTTGCCGCGCTCGGACGGTTTCGGCGATCGGGCCATGGAATGCTCCTGGGTCGTAAGTGGGGCGCTGCGCCGCGTCACTGCACGGCGGCGGCGAGGCGCGGAATGTCTTCGTTGAGGATACGGTCGTCGTCGCGGTAGTCGATCGGCACTTCGATCAGGTCGATACCCGGCGTGTCGAGGGCCTGCCGCAGCAAGGGAGCGAAGGCATCGCTGGACTCGGGGCGATGGCCGCGTGCGCCGTAGCTGCGGGCATAGGCGACGAAGTCGGGATTGCCGAGGTCCATGCCGAAGCTCGGATAGCGTTCGTGGGCCTGCTTCCACTTGATCATGCCGTAGGCGTCGTCGCGCAGCACCAGCACGGTGATGTCCAGGCCCAGCCGCACCGCGGTCTCCAACTCCTGCGAATTCATCATGAAACCGCCGTCGCCGCAGACCGCGACGACCTTGCGGTCCGGACAGACGATGCGCGCGGCGATCGCCGACGGCAAGCCCGCTCCCATTGTCGCCAGGGCATTGTCGAGCAATAAAGTATTGGGCTCGGCGCAGCGGTAGTTGCGTGCGAACCACAGCTTGTACAGGCCGTTGTCGAGGCAGACCACGTCGCGCGGCGACAGCGCGGCGCGCACTTCGGCGACCAGGCGCTGCGGCGCCAACGGGAAACGGTCGTCTTCGCTGCGGTCGAGCAGTTGCTGCGACAACGCGCTGCGCACGCGGTCGAAGAACGAGAAGTCCCAATGCGCCTGCGGCTGCAGCGCCTCCGATAAGCGCCAGACCGAGTGGGCGATGTCGCCGACCACTTCGATCTGCGGGAAATACACCGCATCGACCTCGGCGCTGGCGTAGTTGACGTGGATCACCGTGCGCCGGCCTTCGCGCATGAAGAACGGCGGCTTCTCGATGACGTCGTGGCCGATGTTGACGATGCAGTCGGCGGCATCGATGGCGCGGTGGACGAAATCGTGGTCCGACAGCGCGGCATTGCCGAGCCACAGCGGGCCGTTCTCGTCGAGCACGCCCTTGCCCATCTGGGTGGTGAAGTAGGGGATGCCGAGCTGGGCGACGAACGCGTGCAGAGTCTTGGCGGTGGTCTTGCGATTGGCGCCGGCGCCGATCATGAGGATCGGGTGGCGGGCCTGGGCGATGGCTTCGGCCGCGCGTTCGATGGCCTTGTCCTCGGCCACCGGACGTCGCGAGAACGAGGCCGGTATCAGGCGCGCCTGAGTCGGGTCGCCGGCGATGTCCTGCGGCAGCTCCAGATGCACGGCGCCGGGGCGTTCTTCTTCGGCGCGGCGGAAGGCTTCGCGCACCCGTGCCGGGATGCTGTCGGCGGCGACGATCTGGCGCGTGTACTTGGTCAGCGGACGCATCGTGTCGACCACGTCGACGATCTGGAAATGGCCTTGCTTGCTGGTCTTGATCGGCTTCTGGCCGGTGATCATCAGCATCGGCATGGCGCCGAGCTGGGCGTACGCGGCGGCCGTGACCAGGTTGGTCGCACCCGGCCCGAGGGTGGACAGGCAGACCCCGGCCTTGCCGGTGAGCCGGCCGTAGGTGGCGGCCATGAAGCCGGCGGCCTGTTCGTGGCGGGTCAAGACCAACTGGATGCTCGAGGTGCGCAGCGATTCGAGCAGATCGAGATTTTCCTCGCCGGGGATACCGAACACGTACTCGACGCCTTCGGCCTCGAGCGCGGCGACGAACAGATCGGACGCCTTGGTCATGCGGGACTCCGTATCGGGCGGCGGAGCCCGAGCCCGTCGATGGTCGCGCAAATGGCGTTAGCGGTGGGCGATGATCGGGCGCGCGTGGGCGGAACAGTGCGTCGCGTTACGGATTGGGGATGCGGCGGTACTGGTCGGAGCCCCTGTAGGAGCGGCGTGAGCCGCGACTGCGGGATGCGCTGATTCCGCAACGCCTTCTTCGCCGATTGAAACCACGAACTATCGCTGGGTAGGAGCGGCGTCCTGCTGGATTTCCTTCGGTCACAAGCCGCGACCGCAGGGTTCCAAGCTGGCGCGGTCCCTTGCGTCGTGCCGTAGCTCCGGCCTTGGCCGTTGCCGTTGCTGTGCGCAGGTTGGCACTAGCGAAGGCAATCGAAGACCCGGAGGGCGGCCTGCATGGATGCAGGCCGTTTTTCATCGGGACAGGGATGTCCCGTATGAA
>NZ_JBQEOE010000067.1:0-16172 GCF_052045105.1 Lysobacter sp. 22409
CCCCAATCCGCATCGCCGCCCGACGAGGATGCGCGTGCGCCGACGCCGAGCACCGAACCGTTGCCGAAACGGTGGTCGAAGTCCACCAAGGCCTGCCCCCAGCTGCGGTCCAGTTCGCCGCCGGGCAGATCGAACCCGAACAGGTCGATGATCTCGCCGCGCGTGCCGCTGACCGTCTTGTCCAGACGGCGGACCGCTTCCAGCGACACCGTCAGTTCGTTGCTGCCGCCGATCCGGCCCGAGAACGCCGTGCCCAAGCGCGCATCGCGCGTCGTCCAATCGCTGCGCTCGAAGCGCGACGGGAAACCGCCGCCGTCTTCGCTGTAAGCATCCAGCTCGGTCTTGCTCCAGGTGTAGGACAGGTACGGCGAAACTCTCACCCTGCCCCACTGCGCCGCGTCCTTCCAGTCCAAACGCGCGCGCAGCGCCGCCACCTTCGCATCCGGCCGCGCCGACGAGGTATGCACATCGGTGCCATTGTAGTAACGACGCTGCGAATCGACATCGAACCGGCCGGAATAGCCCAGCAGGCTGCCCTGCCATTGTTCGCCGAACTTGAACGCCGCCTCGCCGAGCAGGTATTCGCCTTCGGACTTGCCTTGGCTGCCAAGGTCCCACTCCTGCCGCGCCTTGGCCTTGCCCAGGCCCAGGCCCAGGCGCGCCGGACCGAGGTCGGTGCAGACACCGACTTCCAACTGCTCAATGCGGGTTTTGCTCTCGTCGTAATCGGCCGCCTCGGCATTGGCCCAGGCGCAAGAGCCGTCGGACTCGCTCGCCAGGCCGTTATCGAGCAGCGAGCGATGGTGTGCGCCCGACAATGTCGCGTTGGCCAGGCCGCTCAAGCCCAACGTCAGGCGTTGGTTGGCTTCGATCAGGCTGCGCTGGTAGGCATCGATGTCCAGCAGAACTCCGCCGCCATGCGGCGTCACTCTGGCGATCCAAACCTGGCGTTGCGGGGTCACGCCGACAACCACCGATCCGTCGGCGTTGGTATCGGTCGGGCTGGACAGATAAGTCCCGGCAGGCAAACTCACACCGGAGGCTTTCAACCAATAGCTGACTGAGATCGTTCCCGTCTGCTCGGACCAACGGTAAGCCTCCTGAGATGCCCAGCCGGAATCGTAGGGCCCTGCGTTGTACGAATCGCCGTACACGACCAAGCCGTCGCGCGAAATCGTCAATGCATTACTGAAGCCGTAGCCCGCCAACGGCCGCAACAGCACGGTCCCGCCGGAGGCGCTCCACAGATAGCCGAACGTATCGCCGCCGTTACTGCCCGGGAAGACCGAAGTGCTGGTCAGACCTACCACGCGGTCCCCCCGGCCGGATACGTCGGTTGCAGAATTGAGATAATGCCCGGGCAGCAACGGCACCAATGCCATTCCCCCCGCCTGCGTCCAACGAAATGCACGATTCTTGTTGGCACGGAAGGCCATCTGATTGCCGACTACGGTTGCGCCGTCGTCCGACACCGCCTTGGCCAAGGTTTGCGATGGCTCCATGCCCGACAGGCGTTGAGCGCCGCCCTGCCTGGTCCAACGAAAAGCCTGAAACAAGCCGTCAGTCTCGACCAGATCGCCGATCACGACCTCGCCGTTGCCGGATAGCCCGCTGATTGCCACCCCATACGTGCCGGCGATCTTGAACTCCCTGGCGCCGCCCGCCCTCGTCCACAAATAACTTATCCCGGTCGCAGTCTCGCCATGCCCGAATGGACCGCGAACAGTCATTGCAACCATAGAACCATCGCTCGAGATTGCCGTGCGTTCGGCCAACCCCCAGGTGAAGCCGGGATAAGGAATCAGCGTCTCGATCATGCGCCCTTGGTTATCGCGCAGATCGACTCCCGATTGGTTCACCACCGCAACGACGCGGCCGTCCGCCGAAACCGCTGCAGTACCGCGATAAGGAAGAGAAGAGGGCGTACTCGGCGCCGGAGGCGCGATGAAGAAGTTGCCTTCGGCATAGGCAGGAATCGCCGCCAACAGGGAAATGACCAAGAGCGCGCGTCGCATCATGGAAGCCTCTGTTCGAGTATTGGATGGCCGACTGAACGCTCTTTGGGCTATGCCGCGGCCGAGAAGTATCCGCAGCGACGCTGCAAAGAAGGCACGTTTACGGCCGATTTTCCGCCGTCCCCGACATTATCCCCGAGCAATACGCTCGCGACAAACAGCACACTATTCGCTGCTTCGACCGCCTGCACGAAATCCAGCGGTACGAATCAAAACCGGAAACGATTGCGTTGTCCTCCCAGGACCGCCACGGCTGAAGCAAATCGTGCGGATCGATTGACGGCGCATCTTCCGGTATCCGCACGCAGCGTCCGCTGCGCGAGATCAAGCCCGCAACACCAAAGGGTTCCGGTTGCGGCTTCCCACGATGATGATGCTGCCCGCCGATCGGCCGGAACGACAGCCGCCCGACTCGCCGGACGACTGCCGCCATCGCCCGTTCAGAACGACATTCGATACCCGAGCGATACGCCCCAATCCGCATCGCCGCCCGACGAGGCCGCGCGCGCGCCGACGCCGAGCACCGAACCATTGCCGAACCGGTGGTCGAAATCCACCAGCATCTGGCCCCAGTTACGGTCCAGTTCGCCGCCGGGCAGATCGAAACTGAACAAGTCGATGATCTCGCCGCGCGTGCCGCTGCTGATCTTGTCCATGCGACGCACCGCTTCCAGCGACACACTCAAATCGCTGCGCTCGCCGAAACTGCGTTCGAACGCCGCGCCGACGCGCAGGTCGCGCGTGCTCCAGTCGGTGCGGTCGAAGCGCGACGGGAAACCACCACCGCTCTCCGCGTAGCCGTCCAGTTTGGTCCGCGTCCAAGTGTAGGCCGCATACGGGGAAATGCCGACGCCACCGACCCGCGCCGCGTCCTTCCAGTCCAAACGCGCGCGCAGCGCCGCCACCTTCGCATCGGGACGCGCCGACGAGGTGTGCACCGCAGTGCCGTTGTAGTAACGACGCTGCGAATCGACATCGAACCGGCCCGAGTAGCCCAGCAGGCTGCCCTGCCACTGTTCGCCGAGCTTGAACGCGGCCTCGCCGAGCAGGTACTCGCCTTCGGACTTGCTCTGGCTGCCGAGGTCCCACTCCTGGCGCGCTTTGGCCTTGCCCAGGCCCAGGCCCAGGCGCGCCGGACCGAGGTCGGTGCAGACACCGACTTCCAACTGCTCGATTCGGGTCTTGCTCTCGTCGTAATCGGCGGCCTCGGCATTGACCCAGGCGCAAGAGCCGTCGGACTCGCTCGCCAGGCCGTTATCGAGCAGCGAACGATGATGCGCGCCCGACAAGGTCGCGTTGGCCAGGCCGCTCAGGCCCAGGGTCAGGCGCTGGTTGGCATCGATCAGGCTGCGCTGGTAAGCATCGACGTCCAGCAGAAATCCGCCGCTCGGGCCTTTCACCCGGGCCAACCAAAGACTTCCGTACCGGCCCTCGCCCGCGATGATCGAGCCATCGAAGCTGGTGCTGTTTGCCGTTATCAACTCTGCACCGGCCGGCACTTCGACGCCATAAGCGGCTAGCCACTGCGCGATGGAAAGGGTGCCGGTCTGAGCGCTCCATCTAAAAGCCGTGTCGATACCGGAGGGACGCGGCGAATTGACAAAGGCATACATACTTCCCACGACAACCTTCCCGTCTCCGGAGATGGCTTTCGCTTCGCCGCCGGTGTAACCGGAAAGCAAGCCTAACGGCATGATTCCGGTCTTGCTGTCCCACACATACGGGAAGCTTCGCAAATACGGTTCATGTTGATCGAGCCTTCCCACAACACGCGAACCGTCATGAGAAACGCCATAAGCAATCACGTTTGAATACCCGGGAGCAGGCGCGAAGCTGACGTTGCTCGCCCCTTGCGTCCACAGCACCACTTCACTGCGCGGACGAAGCACGGTGACCGCCACTACCCGGCCATCGCCAGACACCGCTCCTGCGAAGAAAGATTCCCCGATGGAATCGCCTTGAAACACCTGCAGCCCTTGAGCTTCGCTCCAACGGAATGCTTGGCCGACGTAGGTCGAATTCGTCGAATACATCGTCCCGACCACGACTCTTCCGTCAGCCGACATCCCCCACCCCAAAGCAGAATATGCGGGGATATCCAAGATCTTGAAGCCGCCGGCCTGACTCCACAAGGCAGGCGTCGTTCCTGGATTTTTCCCCGAAATCGACTGCGGCAAGTCGAACAAGAGGAGCGAGCCGTCGCTCGACACCGCTTTGAGCATGCGACTGTCTACGTACCGGTCTGACACTTTGTATAGGGTTTCGGTGCCGGCTTGCTCGGTCCACCGGGACAATACGCCACCACCACTTTCCAGCCAAACGAATGCGCGGCCATCGCCGGATACGTAGCCCGTTTTGGACAAGCTTCCTGGAAACTGCCAGAAATCGGCAGCAGCCACTGCCGGATTCGACATCACAACTGCCAGCAAAGCAGTCGACAGCAAACTGATCTTCATCTTCCTTCCCTTTGGGTTCCTGCTTGAGGCGATTCCAAGCCTCAGCGGTCGCAACACTCGATCGCCAGAGGCCAGACACCCAGCCTCAAGACGCCTATCATTTCGATTCATGCCCCGTCGATTCATGCCCCATCGATTCACGCCCCAGGACGGCGGCCATACTGCCGCGGGCGCTATCACCGTTGAGCTGGTCGGCAGGATGTCCCGGGAACGCGCGCATCGAAACGCCCTGCCTGCTGAAGCACGGTACTGGCATGCGCCAGAGATCGCGCCGCAGACACGGCCTTCGCCGCTTTCAGTGGTCTTGTTTCACGACGATTTCCTTGCCGATTGAAGTAAAGCGCCAGGCTCTGGTACGGCGACACGTCGAACGGTGCGCTTCCGGCTTTCGACCCGGAGCAAGACGCCGTTACGAGCACATCCCCGCTGTCTTCGGCGATTATCCCTAAGTCGCGCGTTCGCGACAAACACACATTCCCGTGCGCAGCGTCCGCTGCGCCAGACCCTGGCCTCGCGGCAGCAGAGGCCCAGACCATCGCGGCCGGCACGACCGCTGAGCCATCCGCCGATACCAACCCCGGCCGGCCAGCGCGCATCCGGAAGCCGTAGGCACCGCTTCTGCGAAGAACGTTCTCAGTCCCGTGAATAGGGCCTAGACGAAAGGATTCGCGTCGCGGCTTCCGACGACGGCGCTGTCATCGTCCGCCATGGCGAAGATCGCAATAGTCGGCTGGGTATCGGCTGGTGGGTATCGGTTGGGAAAGGCAGATCGAAATCGCCTGTCAGCCAGAAGCCGCCATCGGCTTGGGCAGGAGCGCACGCCATCAACATCGCAATGGTCATGGCCACGGCCAACGGACTTTAATTCAGCGAAGATCGTCCCTTATCGACCAATCAGGACGCACGCCACGCTCGGTCCTGCATTGGCGCAACATACGACGTAGCGCACATCGCAAAAAAGTCGCTGGACGGAATTTTCGGCCGTATCTTAATTTGCGATAGAAATCAGGCGCGGCGAAACCGGCGCGCGGCTTCGCCGGTCCAGACTCGATTTGGAACCCGAGCGCTCGACACGCAGGGCCCGTTTATCGTGCTCGGCGCGCCCCTCGCGACGCCGAAGCCTCACAACGACTCTTGCGGCTCCACCGCCGCGGCCTCGTCGCCGCGGCTCGCGCATGCGGTCTTCGACACGCGCGCTTCCCATTGCCAGAACAGCCAGGCCACCGCGGTCAGCGCCGAGGCCGCGACCGCCAGCGACACCGCGCTGGCGCTGATCAGCGGCGACAGCACGCCGGCCATGATCGCGTTGACCACCAGACCGGAGAACGCCTGCAGCGACGAAGCCGAGCCGCGCTGGCGCGGGTACATGTCGAGGATCGACAGGGTCACGATCGGGAACACCAGGGCGATGCCGAACGCCGACACGCACATCGGCAACACCGCCCACGGGATCTGCGGATCGTCGGTCCACAGGTTGTAGCCCAGGTTCATGGCCACGCCGAGGAAGGAAAACACGAAGCCCCAGCGCACCAGGCGGTCGCCGCTGATCTTGCCGGCCGAGCGCCCCGACACGAACGAACCGAGCACCATGCCGCCGATGGTCGGCACGAAGAACCAGCCGAACTGGCGTTCGTTGAGCTTGAGGATGTCGAGCACGAACGCCGGCGCCGAGGCGATGTACAAAAACAGCGCGGCGAAATTGAACGCGCCGGTCGCGGTCAGGCGCTGGAAGCGCGGGTTGAGGAAGATCGCGAAGTAATCGCGCAGCAGGCGCCTGGGCTTCAACGGCAGGCGCGCCTGCGGCGGATGCGTTTCCGGCAGCAGAAAGATGGTCGAGGCCAGCAACAGCAGCGAGAAGCCGACCAGGAACCAGAAGATCGCCGGCCAATGCGCCCAGCCGAGGATCCAGCCGCCGATGATCGGCGCGATCGCCGGCGCCACGCCGAAGATCATCGTCACCTGGCTC
Source organism: Lysobacter sp. 22409 (assembly GCF_052045105.1). Lineage (NCBI taxonomy): Bacteria > Pseudomonadati > Pseudomonadota > Gammaproteobacteria > Lysobacterales > Lysobacteraceae > Lysobacter > Lysobacter sp. 22409. Next base: position 6,438 of record NZ_JBQEOE010000067.1, read on the forward strand.
ATCAGGCGCTGGGCATCGTCGCCGTGCAGCACGTCGCGGATCACCGCGCGGCCGACGATCAGTCCGACCCCCGCCGAAAGCCCCTGCACCGCGCGGAAGAACAGCAAGGTCGACAGGTCCGTCGACAGCGCGCAGCCCACCGACGCCAGCGTGAACACGCTGAGCCCGCCGATGATCACGCGGCGGCGCCCGATCGTGTCCGACAAGGGGCCGTGGACGATGCTCATGAGCGCATAGGCGATCAGGTAGACGCTGATGGTCTGCTGCATCGCCAGTTTGTCGGCGCCCAGCTCGGCGCCCATGACCGGGAACGCCGGGAAGATCGTGTCGATCGAGAATGGCCCGAACATCGCCAGGCCGCCGAGCAGCAAGGCCAGCCGGCGGATCGACAAGGTCTTCGTGGCCGGAGCAGGATCGGGTGCGGAGGTATTAATCGGAGATCACCAATCGGAGAGCGTCGGCTCGGGGCCTCAGCTGGGAGCGTGGGCGGTGTGGGTGTCGATCGGCACCTCGTCGGGCGGGCCTTTGAGTTCGACCACATTGCCTTCGGGGTCGAACAGGTATTGCGACGGCCCCTCGCCCTCGGCGCCGTAGCGCGAGCCGAAGTCGCCGATGCGCACGCCGTGCGCCTGCAGGTGGGCGACGATCGCCTCGCGGTCGAAGGGCTCGGCGCGCAGGCACAGGTGATCCATGTTGCGGGCCTCGGCCCCGGCCGGCGCGCCGCCGAGGCGGCCGAGCTTGCCCTCGACGTCGACCAGGTCGATCAGGGACAGGCCGGCGCGCAACTGCACCAGGCCGATCGCGTCCTGGCGCCGTTCCAGCCGGCAACCCAGTACGTCGCAATAGAAAGCGATCATCGCCTCGGTGTCGCGCACGCGCAGCACCACGTGATCGAGTTGCAGCAGTTGGAACGGGGGACGGTCCATGCAGGAAGCTCCGGAAGGGACCGCGACCATGTTACGGCGAATCGGCCTTCCTGAACCGGGTCGCGGCGTCGAAACCCGGGATGAAGCCGGCTGCCGCCAGCCCCGGCAACGTCGCCCCGGGGCCGCCGCTGCGGCTATAATCGTGGCTTGAAACACCCGGTGGGAGAAGCGGCCCGGCCCCCCAGCCAGACCGCTGCCGAAGGCGCAACGCCCGTAATCGCTCAGGCCCCATACCGCCGCGTGTACAAAACTCTGGAGAGACCGCCTGCGTACGCTGAGACAGCGGGGCAGAACCGGCGCCGAAGGGGCACGAAGCGAGCGCGGACAGGAGCGGCCCCCGGGCCATCCCCTCCCCTAGCTGCCTGACCGCAGCACGCTTTTAAACTCTCAGGCAAAAGGACAGAGGGGCGCCTCGCGTGCGGCACCGCACGCTGCCTTCGGACGCCCCTGCCATGAGCCCAGCCGCCAACAGCGCAACTTCCTTGCGCGATCTCGAGCACCACGACGCCTTCATCGAGCGCCACATCGGCCCCAACGACGCCGAGATCGGCCACATGTTGGAGCAGGTCGGCTACGACTCGCTCGAAGCCCTGACCGACGCCATCGTCCCCGGCTCGATCAAGTCGACCCAGCCGCTGGCCCTGCCAGCCGCGATCAGCGAAGTCGAAGCGCTGGCCAAGATCCGCGCCATCGCCACCAAGAACCAGGTGTTCCGTAGCTTCATCGGCCGCGGCTACTACGGCACCCACACCCCGAACGTCATCCTGCGCAACATCCTCGAGAACCCGGCCTGGTACACGGCCTATACGCCCTATCAGGCGGAGATCTCGCAGGGCCGCATGGAGGCGCTGATCAACTTCCAGACCATGGTCGCCGACCTGACCGGAATGGAGATCGCCAACGCCTCGCTGCTCGACGAAGGCACCGCCGCCGCCGAGGCGATGACCCTGGCCAAGCGTTCGGCCAAGTCCAAGTCGGACACCTTCTTCGTCTCCAGGAACATCCACCCGCAGACCCTGGAAGTGCTGCGCACCCGCGCCGAACCGCTGGCGATCGAACTGCACATCGGCGACGACGCCGAAGCGGCGACGGTCGACGCCTTCGGCGCCCTGCTGCAGTACCCGGACACCTTCGGCGCGGTCAAGGATTACCAGAGCGTCGCCGATGCCGTGCACGCGCGCGGCGGCATCGTCGCCGTGGCCAGCGACCTGCTCGCGCTGACCCTGCTCAAGGCACCGGGCGAATGGGGCGCCGACATCGTCGTCGGCAACACCCAGCGCTTCGGCGTGCCGTTCGGTTTCGGCGGCCCGCACGCCGGCTTCATGGCCTGCCGCGACGCCTACAAGCGCTCGATGCCCGGCCGTCTGATCGGCGTCTCGGTCGACACCGACGGCAAGCCCGCCTACCGCCTGACCCTGCAGACCCGCGAGCAGCACATCCGCCGCGAGAAGGCGACCAGCAACATCTGTACCGCTCAGGTGCTGCTGGCGGTGATGGCGAGCATGTACGCCGTCTACCACGGCCCCGATGGCCTGACCCGCATCGCCCGCCGCGTCCACCGCCAGGCCACGATCCTCGCCGCCGCACTCGGCAAGGCCGGCATCGCCGTCGGCAACGGCTTCTTCGACACCCTGCACGTCAGCGGCATCGACGCGAACGCGATCCACGCCAAGGCCCGCGCAGCCAACATCAACCTGCGCGAGATCGATGCCGGCAGCCTCAGCATCAGCCTCGACGAAACCGTGACCCGCGACGAACTCGTCGCCCTCGCCGGCGCGTTCGGCGTGCAGCTCGACATCGACGCGCTCGACCGCGAAGCCGTCGACGCGATCCCGGCCGCGCTGGTGCGTACTTCCTCGTTCCTGCAGCACCCGGTGTTCAACACCCACCACAGCGAACACGAACTGCTGCGCTACATGCGCTCGCTGGCCGACAAGGACCTGGCGATGGATCGCACCATGATCCCGCTGGGCTCGTGCACGATGAAGCTCAACGCCACCGCCGAGATGATCCCGGTGACCTGGCCCGAGTTCGGCAACATCCACCCGCTCGCCCCGGCCGACCAGACCACCGGCTACACCCAGCTGATCGACGAGCTCGAGGCGATGCTGGTCGAGTGCACCGGCTACGACGCGGTCAGCCTGCAGCCGAACTCCGGCGCCCAGGGCGAATACGCCGGCCTGCTGGCGATCCGCGCCTACCACCGCTCGCGCGGCGAAGGCCATCGCGACATCTGCCTGATCCCCGACTCCGCGCACGGCACCAACCCGGCCTCGGCGCAGATGTGCGGCATGACCGTGGTGGTGACCAAGACCGACAGCAACGGCAACGTCGACGTCGACGACATCCGCCGCGCCGCCGAGAAGTACAGCGACCGTCTCGCCGCGATCATGATGACCTACCCGTCCACGCACGGCGTGTTCGAGGAGGAAGTGGTCGAGATCTGCGAGATCATCCACAAGCACGGCGGCCAGGTGTACACCGACGGCGCCAACATGAACGCCCTGGTCGGCGTGGCCAAGCCCGGCAAGTGGGGCTCGGACGTCTCCCATCTGAACCTGCACAAGACCTTCTGCATCCCGCACGGCGGCGGCGGCCCCGGCGTCGGCCCCTGCGCGGTCAAGTCGCACCTGGCGCCGTTCCTGCCGAAGACCGTCGACGGCGAAGGCATCGTCGGCATGGTCAGCGCGGCGAGCTTCGGCTCGGCGAGCATCCTGCCGATCTCGTGGATGTACGTCACCCTGATGGGCACCGCCGGCCTGCGCAAGGCCACGCAAGTGGCGCTGCTCAACGCCAACTACATCGCCAAGCGCCTCGCCCCGCACTACGAAACGCTGTACACCGGCCGCAACGGCCTGGTCGCGCACGAGTGCATCCTCGACCTGCGCCCGATCAAGGACGCCACCGGCGTCAGCGCCGAGGACGTCGCCAAGCGCCTGATCGACTTCGGCTTCCACGCCCCGACCCTGAGCTTCCCGGTCGCCGGCACGCTGATGGTCGAGCCGACCGAGAGCGAGTCGCAGCACGAACTCGACCGCTTCATCGACGCGATGATCCAGATCCGCGACGAAATCCGCGCGGTCGAGGACGGCCGCCTGGACCGCGAGGACAACCCGCTCAAGCACGCCCCGCACACCGCCTCGCAGGTCACCGCGAGCGAGTGGACCCGTGCCTACCCGCGCGAGCTGGCCGCGTTCCCGTTGCCGACCCTGCGCCTGCAGAAGTACTGGCCGCCGGTGTCGCGCGTGGACAACGTCTACGGCGACAAGAACGTCATGTGCGCCTGCATCCCGATCGATGCTTACAAGGAAGAGGTCGAGGCCTGAGCCCCGGCTGGGTTGCACTGAAGCGATAAAACGAAAGGCCCCGCGAATGCGGGGCCTTTTTTTGAGCGGTTGCGACTACGGCGGCGCGATGCGTTCGCCGCGTCCTGCCCTTACTTGGCGAGCTTGAGCTTGCCGGCGATCTCGTCGAACTCCGCGACCGTCGACGGCGACAGGTTCGGACGACCAGCCAAGATGCCGATCGTGATCGTGCCCTTCACGTAATAGGTTTCGCCGGCTTCGACTTCCATGTTGAGGATGTCCTTGGCTTCCGAATGCACGGTGTACTCGTGCGCGCCCGGCTCGACCGCGACAACGAAGTACTTGCCGCTGCGCAGCTTGCCCAGCTCGACCGCGCCTTCGCGCACCTTGTAGCCGACCGCGCCGCCGACGAACTTGGCCGGACGGAAGAACACGATCTGGCCCTTGCCTGCGGGCGGTGCGGCGATCAGGCCGCTGCTGGCCGCCGCCGGCTTGGCGCTGGCCGACGCCGACGCCGACGCAGTCGCGGCCGCACTCGGCGCTGCCGCCGGTGCCACCGTCGCCGCCGCGCTGCCTTCGACCGCGGGTGCGGCGCCGGCTTCGCTCTTGGCTTCCGCCGAAGCGCTCGCTTCGGCATTCGGGAGCTGCTTGGCCGGATCGGAAGGCGCCTTGCCGTTCCAGGCCAGCGAACCGCCGGTGGCGAAGGCCGACACCGGCAACAACAGAGCAATCAACAGGACACGCGACGACATCGACTTCATTGGACAGCTTCCCCAGTTTGGGTGGTGACGGGTGGTTCGGTGGTGACGACAGGCGCAGGGGCCTGAGCGTGCTCGGGCGCCGCGGCAGCGGGCGTCAGATCGACGTCCTGTGCGATGCGCGCCTGGGCCTGGGTATACGAAGGGATCTGGATCTCGCCGCCGCGTATGAACATCGCGAACACGCCGACGGCGATGGCCAGGCCGATGACCTGGCCCGACTTGTCCACACCGGCCGAGCCGACGCGGAAGCTGCGCAGTGGGATCTGCCGGCCATCGGCTTCGAGATAGCGCGCGGCGAGCAACAACTCGCCCGGCTTGCCGCCGCTGCGCGAACGCTCGGCATGGATCACCTCGCCCACGCCGGTGGTACCGGCCGGCAGCACGAGCGTGCCGTCGACGCTCAGCGCTTGCGCCAGCCGCAGCCCGAACTTGTCGCCGCGCTTGAGCGTGGCCGAACTCAAAGGCTGCAGGGTTTCGAGCAGCACGTCGGTACCGGCGACGATACGCAGCGCACCGGCGCTGCCGGCGGCGGCCGACGGCGTTGTCGGCGCCGGAGCGGTTTCGGACATGGACGCTGGAGCAGGCTCGGATACCGGCACCGCCGCGGGTGCGGGCGCGGGTGCGGCGGGCAGCGCACTCGGCGCCTCGGCGGCGGCCGGCATCGGCTGCGGCGGAGTCATCGCCAAGGCGGCGATCAACACGGTAGACATCGAAAACATGAAGGCGGCCCCCAACCGTCCTTGGCGGTCGTCACGCTATCGGAACGCCGAGGCTTTGCCAAGCGGGTTTTTCGCCTGGATCGCCGAGTCATCGCAAGTCACATTGCGGGGCACCGGAAACACATTGCCGCTCGTTGATCGGCTACCGGGGACGAGACGGTCGCCGGCGAGCTGCCGCTGCCCCACTCATCGCCTTCACCCGCCTCCTCTCCGCTTAGCACTCGCTACGGTCGCCGCAAGCGGGAGAGAGCTGCGAACGAGTCGGCTCGCAGGCAACCCTTCTCCCGCTGGCGGGAGAAGATGGCCGAAGGCCGGATGAGAGCACGACAGGCTATGCACCCCTCGCCTAGCGTCATCCATGTATTTCCTCGGGCCTTCATGAGCGAGGGGTCGCCACAAACGAGAAAGGGGCGCATCGCCCCTGGATCGCACGCAGCCCGCATTGGCCGAAGCGGCCAGCCCAGACGCACACGGCCCGCGCTTCGTTCCGTCCCGAACCGGTTTCGTCGCCCCCTCCCCCGGCTTCGTCGCGGCCCCACTTCCACCCGGCCGGCAGACGACTATGCTGCGTCGCAACCCAGGCCCCTTTCGGACCCGTCGTGATCAGGAGCTTCTTCTTCATCGTCCGCCTCGCCGCCGCATGGTTCGGCGTGTTCCTGCTGATGGCGCTGCTGTCCTCGGTCACGCCGGGGCTCGAGCACCAGGACGTGGCCCCGCTGTTCATCATCGCCGCGCTGGTCGTCGCCTACGTCGTCACCAACGCCTTCTCGCATCTGCGCCGGGTGCGCCTGATCGCCGGGCATATCGACCGCGACACCCTCGCCAACCGCCACCGCCGCCAGATCGAGGTGCCGTTCGAGGCCGGCGAGGTGTTCGACCTGCTCGACGCGGCGATCCGCGAACTGCCGCGCGTCGAGGAGATCGAGAGCGCCCGCGACAGCCTGCAGGTCAGCGCCAAGGTGCAGCGCCCCAACCTTTACGGACGCAGCCGCACCGATCGCCAGGGCGTGGTGCGCAATCACAGCCGCTGGACCCGCAACCAGATCCTGGCTACGGTCACGCCCGGCGAGGACAGCGGCAGCATCACCCTGATCTGCGAGCCCGAGACCGGGGCCTGGAGCGATTGGTTCCGCGTCGACGGCGGCACCAACCTGGAGAACGCCGAGGCGGTCGTGCGCGCCATCACCCGCCGCATCGCCGAGCGCCGCCGCACCGAGCGCGTCAGCACTACCCGCACGGTCACCGAGAAGGAACTCGCCGTGGCCAAGCTGAGCCTGCTGCACGCCCAGGTCGAACCGCATTTCCTCTACAACACCCTCGCCAGCGCCCAGTACCTGACCCGCAACGACCCGCCGCGCGCCGACATCATGCTCGGCCATCTGATCGACTTCCTGCGTCGTTCGCTGCCGCGCACCGAGGACGCGCAGTCAACGCTCGGCGACGAGCTCGACCGCTCCCGCGCTTATCTGGAAATTCTCAAGCTGCGCATGGGCGCACGGCTGGCACTGCAGATCGACGTGCCCGAGGAACTGCGCACGATTCCGCTGCCGCCGATGATGCTGCAGACTCTGGTCGAAAACGCCATCAAGCACGGCCTGGAACCCAAGCCCGGCGGCGGCACGGTGTGGATCCTCGCGCGCCGCAACGATCACCGCGTCGCCATTACCGTCGCCGACGACGGCGAAGGCTTCAACTCCACCAACGCCGGCACCGGCATCGGCCTGCGCAACGTGCGCGAGCGCCTGCAACTGGTGTACGGAGGCGACGCCCAACTCGCGGTCGTCGCCAATTTCCCCAACGGCGTCGCCGCGACGATCAGCGTGCCGCTGGCCGCGCGCGAGGAACCCATCTATGTCTAAGCCTGCTCCTTCCACCGCCCTGGTCGCCGAAGACGAGTCCCTGCTGCGCCAGGCGCTGATCGATTCCCTGCGCGGCGCCTGGCCGCAGTTGCAGATCGTCGCCGAATGCGAAGACGGCGCCGAAGCGCTGGAAGCCCTGGCCGAGCATCGGCCCGACATCGCCTTCCTCGACATCCGCATGCCCGGCCTGACCGGCATCGATGTCGCCACCGCCGCAGCCGAGGTCAGCCCGCAGACCCAGATCGTGTTCGTCACCGCCTACGACCAGTACGCCATCGACGCGTTCGAGCAGGGCGCGATCGACTACCTGCTCAAGCCGGTCACGCCCGAACGCCTGGCCGTCACCGTGCAGCGCCTGCAGCAACGCAGCGCCGCCAATCAGACCGATGCCGATGCGCTGTCCGAGCTCGCCCAGCAACTCGCCAACCGCGAGCCCAAGCGCAACACGCCGCCGCTGACCTGGATCACCGCGAGCACCGGCCGCGAGACGCGCCTGATCCTGGTCGACGACATCGCCTACTTCCGCGCCGACAACAAATACACCACGGTGGTGACCGCCGAGGGCGAAGCCCTGCTGCGCAAGCCGATCCGCGAACTGCTCGACGTGCTCGACGCGACCATGTTCAAGCAGATCCATCGCTCGACCATCGTCAACCTCAAGGCGATCGCCTCCATCGTGCGCGACGACAGCGGCAAGGGCAGCGTGCGCCTGCGCAACCGCCCGGAAACCCTGACCGTCAGCCAGCCCTTCATGACCCTGTTCCGCACGATGTAACGCGGCAACCCACGATCCAGGTGACCTATGCGCAACTTCACGGCTTTGCTGTACTACCTGTTCGCCTTGCTCGGTTGCGATATCGGTGCGACCACCATCGTCCACCGCGCCAGCGCCGACGGCATCGACATCATCGACAGCGAGGTGCGCGTCACCGACCGCATCGCCAAGTTCGAATGCTTGGCCAGCCGGAGCGGGCAATGCCACTACACCCTGTTCCATGAGGAGTGCGCCACCGCAGCCGCCACAGGCGCCGCCAGGCAGCCGGCCGGCGAAACCCGGTGCGCCAGCCAACCCTTCGAACGCTTCGCCATGGCCGCCGGCTCCGACAAGGAAGTGATCGGCCTGGAGCCGGGATTCAAGCTGTGCGTCAGCGCCGAGGACCTGGCGATGAACGCCGACTGCAAGAGCGCGGCCCGCCAGTAAGCGCGGTCACGCGCAGCCCGAAACCCGACCGCGAATCCAAGCGCGAACCCGGGCGCGGGCTCAATCGCCGCCTTCGACGAAGACGACCTCGGCGATCCAGTTGCGCTGGCGCCGGGCCAGGCGCACCGCTTCGGTTTCGCCGTCGAGCGTCGACGGCGAGCGTCGCAGCAGCGCCTCATCGACGCCCTCGAAGGTGTTGACGTTGACCACCGCATGCAGGGTCCCGTCGATGCGGCTGGTGACGACCGGCACCACCCCGCAGCGCGTACAGACATGGAAATCGGCAGTCTGCGTGCCGAAGTCGTACCGCGACACCCGCGCCGGTTCCTTGACCCGCACCCGCAGCGCCCCGCCCGGACACGACGTCCACACCCCGCCGTGCTTCGTGCAGAACGTACACGTACAGGCCCGCGCCGGAATCTCGAGCGGCTCCGGCCGCCAGTCCAGATCGAAAGCGATATTGCCGCAGTGACAAGCTCCGTGAATCAACATGGCGGTCTCGATGAGGGGTCGAAGACGGAATGATGCCGCACCGGCTTTCGCTGTTGCACCGGCTTTGCTGTTACACCGGCTTTGCTGTTGCATTGGCAGTTGCTGTGCGTCGTCGAGCACTCGCGAAGGCAATGGAAGACCCGGAGGGCGGCCTGCATGGATGCAGGCCGTTTTTCATCGGGACAGGGATGTCCCGTATGAAAAAGCCCTGCGTCGGCATCGATCGTGCGGGCCTTTGATTCAAAAGAAAAGCATTTTTCTTTGGTTACCTTTCTTTTGTTGCTTATGACAAAAGAAAGTAACCCGCCGCTTTAGTGGCGGAAGCTTTTAGCGTTTGACCTTGATCTTGCTGACCGAGAAGCCACAAGCAAGTGCAGAGCTTCCGTCCGCTCACGCGGCCGGGTTACTTTCTTTTGCTAAGCTCAAAAGTCCGTCTGGATTCCCTTCGGTCAAAGGTAACCAAAGAAAAGGG
>NZ_JBQEOE010000068.1:0-16088 GCF_052045105.1 Lysobacter sp. 22409
CCCTTTTCTTTGGTTACCTTTGACCAAAGGGAATCCAGACGGACTTTTGGGCTTAGCAAAAGAAAGTAACCCGGCCGCGTAGCGGGCGGAAGCTCTGCACTTGCTTGAAGAGTACGCCGGCAGTTGCCACGGCGCGGTCGCGACTTGCGTCGCTCCTACCCTGGCCTCCAGCCGGAAGCGACGAGAGATTATGAGGCGCGACGTCGTGGCCTCTAAGGGTAGGAGCGGCACAAGCCGCGACCGCGTTGTGATGGTCTCGCGGCGCATCGCTCAAGCAAGATCTAGATCAAACGCCTAAAGCTTCCGCCACTAAAGCGGCGGGTAACTTTCTTTTGTCTAAAGCAACAAAAGAAAGTCACCAAAGAAAAATGCTTTTGCTTTGAATCACAAGCCCGCACGATCGGTGCCTCCGCAGGGATTTTTCATACGGGACATCCCTGCCCCGATGAAAAACGGCGCGCATCCCTGCGCGCCGCCCTCCGGGTCTTCTATGGCCTTCGCGAGTGCAGCACTGCGCACAGCAACAGCAACCGCAACCGCAACCGCAACCGCAAAAAACTAAAGCCACAGCCACAGCCACATAAAACTAAGTCATAGGCGTAGCGAATGCGGCGCTGGAGCTAAAGGCAAAGCAACGCTACCGCGCGAACCCTTAATCCACCGGCTTCGAACTGCGCAGCAAACTGAAAGCAAAGCCCGCCACGATCAGCGCCCCCGCCACCAACACCGCCCACAGCAGCCACGAGCGCCAATCGCGCTTCGGTTCCGGCGGCACCAGGGCGGCGGGGCCGGCCAGGGGCGCGGGTTCGCCGAGGCTGGCTTCGGCCGGTTGCCAATCTTTGCCGCGGGTCTGACGCAAGGCTTCGATCAGATGCGCGAGCGGCGAGTCGGCACGGGCAGTGCGGGCGCTGCCGGCGACCAGGGTGTACGGCGGTGCGCCCTGGGCCAGGAACACCGCGACTTCGGGGCGATAGCCCAGGCGCAGCACCGGTTCGCCGGGCACCGCGGCGTTCGCACGCAAGCGCCAGTGGCGATCGCGCACGGTCGCGGCGAGCTGGCGCGCGGCGGAGCGGTCGCCCTCGCCCTGGCCGGCGACGCGGAACGCCATCCACGGGCCGGCCTGCGGGTGCCAGCCCTGCTCGCTGTCGTCGCGGCTGTCGAGGCGCCATTCCAAGGCATGGTTGCCCGGCAGGGCAACGTCGATCTGCTGAATCGGAAAGCGCCCGTCGAGCTCGTATTCGAACGCGACGCTGCCATCCTTCTGTTCGAGGCGACGGCCTTTCAGCTCGCGCCATTGCAGCGGCGCGGCGGCGGCGTTACCGGCCAGTTCGGCCTTGACCGCGCGGATCTGCGCGGCGGCCTTGGGGTCTTGCGGGGTCAGGCGCAAATAACGCGCTTGCTCGCCGACGCTGTCGAAGACGATGCGCCGTTGCAGCAGGCGTTGGCCGCCGCGTTGCAGGTCGACCAGACGGCCGCTGCTGCTCAGGCTGCGCCATTGATCGAGATCGTCGCTGGCCTCGACGCTGTAGGCGGCATCGAGCGCGGCGCCCGGCGCCCATTCCAGTTCGAGCGCGAGGATCGGCCGGCGCAAGCGGCTGGCGTCGATCAACAAGGCGGTCTGCGGCAAGCGCGTGGTGTCGCTGGCGGTGCTGCGCGCTTCGACGCGGCGCAGGCGGCCGTCGGTCTCGACTTCGCTGATCAACTCCCAACCCTGGGTCGCCGAGTCCGACGGCGAGGCCGGCAAGGCGAACCACGGCAAGGCCACGCGCTGCGGCGCACGCGCCAGGGGCTGTTCGGGCGCGAACACCGAGGCCGGCACCGGCGTGCCGCTGCCGTCGAGCACCTCGACGTCGCGCAGCTGCGGGCTCTGCGCCTGCCGATAGACGTTCTCGTCGAGCACGACGCGATAAGCACCGCCGTCGTCGCGGCTGAGGTTCAAGGGCCATTGCCGCGCGTAGTCCTCGCGCGGGCCGGCCCAGGCCAACAACGGCACCGCGGCGAGCAACCAAGCACTGCGGCGGAACCCGGAGATCGTGCTCATGAAATCGCGCTCATGCCTGGGCCTCGTGAGTGCTGCGGTCGGGGCGATCGGGACGGGTATCGTCGTACGGCGGCGCCGGCGCACCGGGAGGCGCCGGGGCGAAATAGCCGACCAGGGTGCACAACAGGCCGTAGGCGATGAACGAAGCGATGCCGAGCAAGTTGCCGAGATGGCCGCGATCGACCAGCACCAACTTGGCCAGCACCACCGCCATCAACACCGCGCCGGCCAACCACAGGCCGCGCTGGCCGCGGCGCGAGCCGGCGATCCAGCCGGCCACGCCGAGCACGCTCCAGACCACGGTCAGGCTGGTCTGCACCAGGCTGGTCGAGAACATCGACGACGACCACGCCACTCCGCCCCAGTAGTGCGCGCTGCGCAGCACTTCGACCGTGATCAGGACGAAACCGGCGGCGGCGAGCAAGGGCACGCGGCGGCGCTGCAGTTCGGCGCCGACCAGCGGCGACGCCAGCCACGCGCCGAACACCGTCAACACCGCCCACTGCATCAGGCCGAGCGGGTTGACCAGGGGCAGCCACATCAGCGGATGCGGATTGGCCGGGGTCGCGAGGGTGAAGCCGATCGCCAGCGCCAGCACGATCGCGAACGAGGCCATCAGCGGCGCTCGCCAAGCGGCGAAGCGTTGCGGCAAGGGCTGTGCGACCGCGCCCGGGCGCCACAGGATCGCCGCGGCCATGACCAGCATCGGCAGCAACAAGGCCGCGACGGTCCAGCCGGTGCCGAGCGCGGGAATGCCGTTGCGCTCCCACAAGGTCGACACGCGCAGCAGGGTCATGCCGATCGCCAGCGCCCAGGCCCACCACCAGCCCGAATGGCCCAGGCCGAGTTCGCCGCCGGCGCGTTCGCGCAGGCCGCTCAGGTTGCGCCAACCGAGCACCGCATACAGCGCCCAGGCCAGCCAACCGAATCCGGCCAGCGGGTAGTCGTGCTGTTCGGTCTGCAGGAACAGCAACGGCAGCGCCGACAACAATGCGAATACCGCAGTCAGCGACAAGGCTTTCCAGGCGTGGCGACGGAACACTTCGGCGGCGATGCAACCGCTGGCGGCGGTCAGCATCAACACCGCATCGGCGCTGTGGCGGTCGGGGACGAAGTCGGCGATCTCGCTGCCGGCCGCACCGAGCCACCAGGCCAGGCCCCACAGGTAATACGGCAAGGCCGGCCCGGGGCTGTCGCTGCGGCGATGGCTCCAGGCACTGGCGAAACCGGCGATGGCGATCAGCAGGGCACCGGCGAAACTGGCGTTGAGCACCGGCACTTCGGCATCCCAGACCGCGTCGCTGGCGCCGATGACGAAAGCGAACGCGGCCGCGCCCTGCAGCAGGAAGCCGACCAACTGCGGTAAGCGGCGTTGCTGGCGCAGGCCCAGCCAGACCATCGCCGCGCCTTCGAGCGCGAACACGCAGGCGGTGGCCTCGGCGGCGAGCGCGAGCGGAATGGCCAGGGTGGCGAAACCCGCGGCGAGCAAGGCATACGGCGTCGACAGGGCGAGGAAGCGTTCGTCGCGACGCAGCCACCAGGCCAGCGCCGCGTACAACACGCCCAAGCCCAGCGCGCAGAACGCCAGCGGCATGCGCTCGCCTTCGAGCAAACCGGCCTGCAGCGAGAACGCGACCAGCGGCGTGCCGAACACCAGGCAGCCGTCGATGAGGTCGCGACGCCCGGCCGGACGCTTGCGCGCATACAGCACGGGGATCAACAGATAGAAGGCGAAGAACAGCAGCAGGAAGGGTTCGGTGGTCGAGAAGTGCTCGGGGCGGTACTTAAGCACGCCCCACAAGGTGCCGATGCCCCAGGTGAAGACGAAGCCGAGCAGGTTGAGCACGCGCCACGGTCGCCACCAGGCGATGGCGAAGATGCCGGCATTGAGCACGGCGTAGTAACCGAACAGCGCGACGTGGTTGCCGGAACCGGTCGACAGCCAGATCGGCGCGAGGAAGCCGGCGAGGATCGCGAACACCGCCAGCGCCATCGCGTTCTGCTTCACCGCCAGCACGCCGGCGCCGGCCACCAGCACCACGCTGAGCGCGAACGCCGCGCCGGCCGGCATCAGCTGGTACAGCTTGAACGCCGCGAACACCACCAACAGCAGCACGCCGATGGCGCCGCCCTGCAGGCTCAGGGCGAAGCTGCGCTTGCGCTCGCGCTGGCGCCAACCGAACACCAGCCCGGCCATCGCCGCCAGGGCGACGCCGGCCAGGCGCAGTTCGATCGGCAGGTGCAGCCAGCCCTGGTCGGTCGCGTACTTCAACAACGCGGCGACGCCGGCGAACAACACCAGCATGCCGACCTTGACCGGCACGTTGCCTTCGGTGAACCAGCGCCGCAGCCAGCGCGCGGCGACGGTGAACACGTCCGGCGGCGGCGGTGCGGCGGGTGCGCGCGCGGCTGCGGGCGCGACGCGCGCGGCGACCGGGCGGGCGGCGGCGTCTTGCGGCATCGGCGGCGGCACGCTCGTGGTCGGCGGCGGCGCCGAGACCGGCGGAACGGTATGCGGTGGCGCGGTCGTGGGAGGAGCGGCCGCGGAAACGACGGGCCGCGGCGGACGGACCGCCTGCGCTGTCGGCGGCGGCGTTTCGCGCGCGATCCGCTCGGCCAGGGTCTCGTCCCCGCGGTGGGCGGATCTCGCAGCGCTCAACGACTCGGCCTGCTGCGCCACGCGACGCTCGAGCTCGGACACGCGCGACTTCAATCCGGCGACTTGCACCAGCGCCACCACGAGCAGGATCGGCACCAGCAACAACCCTAGTGCCACTAAAACGATCAGTGCTTCCATCACCCGTCCCTGTTCCGTGCATCGTGCGCTTGGTCACGAACGTTACACCAAGCCGCAAGCCTTGAAGGACAAGGCTTCACGCATTCTATACACAGCTTGTTCACCACATATCGCGTTGACGGAATCGATAAACCACACTATGTTGTGCCCGTCGGTGCCGATCGCGAGATTGGCTCAATAGGGAAGCCGGTAAGGACGCAGCCAGCGCGGCGTCCAAAGCCGGCGCTGCCCCGCAGCGGTATGGGAAACGAACGCTACCAAGCACTGGACGCGCCTCGCGTCTGGGAAGCGGTAGCCAGTAGGAGACGCGAGTCGTCGTGTCCCGAGCCCGAAGACCTGCCGACAGCCGCGCGTTGCACACCGCGCGGTACCGGCCCAGGAGTCTTCGGGGGAAGACGGCCGGTGTCGCAGCACGATGGCTCCGCCGTCGTGCTCGTTCCGTTGCGGCGCCGCCACGCGCGCCGACGCGGGATGCGCCCGTCTCGGGCCGCGCGACACCTCGCCTGCAAGCTCCCGAGTTCCGCGCCCGCGGGGGCACGGCCGTGCCATCGACGACGCCGCTGCGCGGCCGGTCGTCGCTGGCGCGTCCGCGTTCTCCGCGCGTCGCCCTTCGCGGGAAGGTCGGCGACCCGTGCACCCACGCCCCGGAGTTACGCCATGACCACGCTCGCACCCGAATCGTCCGCCGCCGCCCCCGCCGCCGACACTGCCGCCAAACCCGCCCGCGACCCGCAAGCCGATACCGGCTTCGCGCTGACCCCGCCCGCGGCCAACCTGACCATGAGCGTGACCAAGCGCAACGGCCGCCGCGAGCCGGTCGACCTGAACAAGATCGTGCGCGCGGTGACCCGCAGCGGCGAGAACCTGTACGCCGTCGACCCGATGCGCGTGGCCACCCGCACCATCTCCGGCCTGTACGACGGCGCGACCACGCGCGAGCTCGACGAACTGTCGATCCGCACCGCCGCCCTGCTGACCGCCGAAGAACCCGAATACGGCCGCCTCGCCGCGCGCCTGCTCGCCGGCGTGATCGAGAAGGAAGTCGCCGGCATCGAGATCCATGCGTTCTCGCAGTCGGTCCAGCGCGGCTTCGACCTGGGCCTGATCAACCAGCGCCTGCTCGACTTCGTCCAGGCCAATGCGCGCAAGCTCAACGACGCGATCGACCGCAACCTCGACGCCAAGTTCGACTACTTCGGCCTGCGCACCCTGTACGACCGCTACCTGCTGCGCCATCCGACCGCGCGCACCGTCATCGAGACCCCGCAGCAATTCTTCCTGCGCATCGCCTGCGCGCTGAGCGAAGACGTCGGCGACGCACTCGCCCTGTACCGGCGCATGGCCCAGCTCGACTACATCCCGAGCTCGCCGACCCTGTTCAACGCCGGCACCACCCACGAGCAGTTGTCGAGCTGCTTCCTGCTCGATTCGCCCGACGACTCGCTGGAAGCGATCTACAAGCGCTACATGGACGTGGCCAAGCTCAGCAAGTTCAGCGGCGGCATCGGCCTGAGCTACACCCGCATCCGTTCGCGCGGTTCGCTGATCCGCTCGACCAACGGCCTCAGCAACGGCATCGTGCCGTGGCTCAAGACCCTCGACGCCTCGGTCGCCGCGGTCAACCAGGGCGGCAAGCGCAAGGGCGCGGCCTGCGTCTACCTGGAGCCGTGGCACGCCGACGTCGAGGAGTTCCTCGAACTGCGCGACAACACCGGCGACGAAGCGCGCCGCACCCACAACCTCAACCTCGCCAACTGGATTCCCGACGAATTCATGCGCCGCGTCGAGGCCGACGCCGACTGGTCGCTGTTCGATCCGTCCAAGGTGCCGCAGCTGACCGACCTGTGGGGCGAAGCCTTCGACCGCGCCTATCACGCCGCCGAAGCGGCCGGCCTGGCGACCAAGAAGGTCAAGGCGCGCGACATCTACGGCCGGATGATGCGCACCCTGGCGCAGACCGGCAACGGCTGGATGAACTTCAAGGACAAGTCCAACCGCGCCTCCAACCAGACCCTGCGCGACGGCAACGTCATCCACCTGTCGAACCTGTGCACCGAAATCCTCGAGGTCACCTCGCAGGACGAGACTGCGGTGTGCAACCTGGGCTCGATCAACCTCTCGCACCACGTCGAGATGTACGAGGATGGCAAGGGCGCGTTCGATTTCGACAAACTCGCCGAGACTGTGCGCCTGGCCGTGCGCCAGCTCGACCGCGTGATCGACCTGAACTTCTACCCGATCGAGACCGCGCGCCGCGCCAACCTCAAGTGGCGCCCGGTCGGCCTGGGCTCGATGGGCCTGCAGGACGTGTTCTTCAAGCTGCGCCTGCCGTTCGACTCCGAACCCGCGCGCAAGCTCGCCCAGGAGATCGCCGAAGCGATCTACTTCCATGCCCTGTCGGCGTCGAACGAGCTGGCGATGGAACACGGCAAGCACCCGTCCTTCGCCGACACCCGCGCTTCGGTCGGCGAACTGCAGTTCGAGGCCTGGGGCGTGACCCCGTCGCAGCCCGAGCGTTGGGACGCGCTGCGCAAGCGCATCGCAGAGCACGGCCTGCGCAACTCGCTGCTGATCGCGATCGCGCCGACCGCGACCATCGCCTCGATCGCCGGCTGCTACGAGTGCATCGAGCCGCAAGTGTCGAACCTGTTCAAGCGCGAGACCCTGTCGGGCGACTTCCTGGTCGTCAACAAGTACCTGGTCGAAGAGCTCAAGAAGCTCGGCCTGTGGACCGCGGAAATGCGCGACCGGATCAAGATGGCCGAAGGTTCGATCCAGTCGGTGACCGAAGTGCCGGACGCCCTGCGCCAGGTCTATCGCACCGCCTGGGAACTGCCGATGCGCTCGCTGATCGACATGGCCGCCGAGCGCGGCGCCTATATCGACCAGAGCCAATCGCTCAACCTGTTCATCGAAAGCCCGAACATCGGCCAGCTCAGCTCGATGTACATGTACGCCTGGAAGAAGGGCCTGAAGACCACGTATTACCTGCGTTCGCGCCCGGCCACCAAGATCGCCAAGACCACGGTCAGCGCACCGGCGGTCAGCGCACCGAAGCCGGAATACACCACGGATGAGGCGATCGCCTGTTCGCTGGAGAACCCGGAATCTTGCGAGGCTTGCCAGTGAGGCAGGAATGA
The DNA here is from genome assembly GCF_052045105.1 of Lysobacter sp. 22409. Lineage (NCBI taxonomy): Bacteria > Pseudomonadati > Pseudomonadota > Gammaproteobacteria > Lysobacterales > Lysobacteraceae > Lysobacter > Lysobacter sp. 22409. Next base: position 7,979 of record NZ_JBQEOE010000068.1, read on the forward strand.
GTTGAGAGGAGTGAGGAGTGAGTCAAGGCGGTTTCAGTGACCTTGAGGCTCTTCGCAGGACGGTAAGCATTCGGCTGGTCTCGTCGATAAGACGTTTTATTTCGACGAGATCGGCCGGGAACAGCCAGCCCACCCGCTCGCAGATCAATACTTGGGTGTGAAGCTCCGATAGCGAACCATGTGCGATGGCCAAGAATTGCGCCTTCTCCTTCTTAGACTCCCGCGTCCAGCCTTCCGCGATATTGCTAGGTACCGACACGGCAGACCGGGTCAGTTGCAACCGAATTCCATATCGCTCCATCGCGGGGAGCTGCGTCGAAACGATGCAAACCTGTTCCGCCAGCCTCATGGACTTGTCCCAAATCGTAGTTACTTGGTAGTGCATCGGCTCCTCCCTCACAACAGAGGTTGACTCATCCGCCGCACACCTAAAATCGGAAAACCCCTTATGTCCATGTCAGCGACTTCCCCACTCACTCCTCGCTCCTCTGCACTCGAAACCAAGCTCCTCGATCCCGGTTTCGATCTCACCCTGCGGCCGATGCGCTATCCGCACTTCTACGAGATGTACCGCGATGCGATCCGCAACACCTGGACCGTCGAGGAAGTCGATTTCTCCCAGGACGTCAACGATCTCAAGCACAAGTTCGGCCCGGCCGAGCGGCATTTGATCGAACGCCTGGTCGCGTTCTTCGCCACCGGCGACAGCATCGTCTCCAACAACCTGGTGCTGAACCTGTACCAGCACATTAACGCGCCGGAAGCGCGCATGTACCTGTCGCGGCAGTTGTACGAGGAAGCGCTGCACGTGCAGTTCTACCTGACCCTGCTCGACACCTACCTGCCCGATCCGAACGAGCGCGCCAAGGCCTTCGATGCGGTCGAGAACATCCCCTCGATCCGCGCCAAGGCCGAGTTCTGCTTCCGCTGGATCGACTCGATCCAGGGCCTGCGGCGCATCGAAACCCGCGATCAGCGCCGCCAGTTCCTGCTCAACCTGATCTGCTTCGCCGGCTGCATCGAAGGCCTGTTCTTCTTCGCCGCCTTCGCCTATGTCTATTACCTGCGTTCGCGCGGCCTGCTCAACGGCCTGGCCTCGGGCACCAATTGGGTGTTCCGCGACGAGAGCTGCCACATGGCGTTCGCGTTCGAAGTCATCCGCACCGCCCGCGAGGAAGAGCCCGACCTGTTCGACGCCGACCTGCGCGCGCAGGTGGTGAAGATGTTCGAGGAAGCGGTCGAATGCGAATACCAGTTCGCCCGCGACGTGCTGTCCGGCGGCGTGGTCGGCCTGTCGCTGAAGGACATGCGCCAATACCTGGAATATTGCGCCGACCAGCGCATGGCCCAGCTCGGCATGCCCAAGCATTTCGGCTCGACCAACCCCTTCGCCTTCATGGACCTGCAGGACGTGCAGGAAGTGACCAACTTCTTCGAGCGCCGCGTCTCGGCCTATCAGGTCGGCGTGCAGGGCGAAGTCGCCTTCGACGAAGCGTTTTAAAGCAGAAGCGAGAAATTGGGAGAGAGGAGTGAGTAGAGCGGCTCCGGCCCTTGACTCGCTCCTCGCTCCTCCAACTCACTCCTCACTCCTCACTCCTCGAAGCTCACTGCTCAAATGATCGAAGCGCGCATGACCGAGATCGTCTTCCCCGACCACACCAACCACCTGGGCACGCTGTTCGGCGGCCAGGCGCTGGCATGGATGGACAAGGCCGCCTTCATCGCCGCCTCGCGCTACGCCCGTCGCACGGTGGTCACCGCGCGTTCGGAGCAGATCGACTTCCATACGGCCGTGCCCAAGGGCGCGCTGGTCGAGCTGATCGCGCGCGTGGTCGAGACCGGCCGCACCTCGATGCAGGTCGAAGTCGAGATGCATAAGGAAGACCTGCTGTCGGGCGAGTCGCAACTCGCCACCCGCGGCCGCTTCACCATGATCGCGCTCGACAGCGAGGGCAAACCCACGCCGGTGCCGCCGCTCGCGCGCTGAGGCGCGCGATCAGGGCGCCGTACCGGGCGTCTCCGGCTCAGGCACGATCGTGCCCGTGCAGGCGCCGCTAGGCTGCTCGCACAACACCAGCGCGCGATACGACAAGCCGGCCCAACTGCGGAGCAGGCGCATCCCCAATCGCGGTTTCTGCTGCAGCGACCAATACAGGGGCTGCGAGGTCTCGATGTAGCGCGAGCGATCTGCACCATCGACGGCCGCGCCCTCCGGCTCGAAGCGGAAGCTCACCGTGACGCTCGGGCCGCCGTTCTTGCTCCAATGCTGTTGCCAATGCAGGTTGGCGGTCTTGCCGACCCCCCACTCCTCGCGTCCCCAACGCGCGTTGTAGCGGTCCACCGACCAACCCAGCGCCATCCACATCGCTACCAGCACCATCAGCAAGGGCCCGGCCGCCAGCACGCGCCAGGGCCGCAGACTCGGCCAACGCCCCAGGCGATAAGCGCCACAAGCCAGGCCGGCGATCAGCAACAGGTTCCACGCCCGCCACAAGCCGCTGGGCTCCACCGCGACCGGCCCGCCCCCATCGACCAGGTTCACCATCGTCATGATCAGGGCGACCATAGCCGCGACCCCGATCGCGATCACGGTCATGACCTTCCATTCGGCCATCGTCACCGGGAAATCCTCGCTGACCGGATCCTTCGTGGCCGCGGCTGCTTCTTGCTTCGGCTTCGGCTTCGGCTTCGGCTTCGGTTTCGGTTTCGGTTTCGCTTCCTGCTTCGACATCTGCGCTCCATCGCCGCAAGCCGCGGCCGACATCAGGGTTACCCGGCGCGCGCCCGGAAGCAAGTTGCGGATATTTCGCCGGCACGGCGCTGCCTAGACTCGTGGCTCCCCCTCGATGGAACCACGACATGCGCTTGGACGATTACCGCACCCTGGGCCGCTCCGGCCTGCGCGTCAGCCCGCTCTGCCTCGGCACGATGACCTTCGGCAACGACTGGGGTTGGGGCAGCGACGCCGACGAAGCGCGCAGCGTGTTCGACGCCTACCTCGAACGCGGCGGCAACTTCATCGACACCGCCAACCTCTACACCGGCGGCAGTTCGGAAAGCCTGATCGGCGAATTCGCCCACGGCCGCCGCGATGCGCTGGTGATCGCGACCAAGTTTTCGCTGTGCATGAATCCCGGCGACCCCAATGCCGGCGGCAACCACCGCAAGAACCTGCGCCAGTCGGTCGAAGCCAGTCTGCGCCGGCTCGGCAGCGACTACATCGACCTGCTGTATCTGCACGCCTGGGATGCGACCACGCCGGCCGAGGAAGTGATGCGCGGCTTCGACGATCTGGTCCGCGCCGGCAAGGTCTTGTATGCGGGCGTGTCGGACCTTCCGGCCTGGCAGGCCGCGCGCATGCAGACCCTGGCCGAACTGCGCGGTTGGTCGCCGCTGATCGCCTTGCAGACCGAGTACAGCCTGGCCCAGCGCGACAGCGAGCGCGAACTGCTGCCGATGGCGGCCGAACTCGGGCTCGGCGTCACCGCCTGGTCGCCGCTGGCCTCGGGCGTATTGACCGGCAAGTACACGCAGGCCGACCTCGATGCCGGCAGCGCCGAAGGCCGCCGCGCGGTGGCGATCGGCAACGGCGCCCTGACCGAACGCGCCCTCGTCATCGCCGAGACGGTCAAGGCGGTCGCGGCCGAACTCGAACGGCCGCCGGCGCAGATCGCCCTGGCCTGGTTGCTGCGCCGGCCCGGCGCGGTGGCGCCGGTGATCGGCGCACGCACCCTGGCGCAGTTGCAGGAGAACCTCGGCGCGCTCGACATCGAATTCGACGAGGCGCAACAGCGTCGGCTCGACGACGCCAGCGCAATCCAGCTCGGCTTCCCGCACGATTTCCTCGCTCTGCCCGGCATCCGCCAGGTGATGTTCGGCGGCGCGCGGGTCGAACGCCGCTGGTGAGCGCCCGGCGGGGTCGAGCTCGCGCGGCGCGCACGACGGCTATTCGGCGCTCTTGTTGGAACGCTTCTTCGACGCGCCCGCAGTGGCCGGCGCGTCGGCATCGGCGCCTGCGTCGTCCGGCAGCGGCAGGCGCCGCAGGTCGCGGGCGTACAGATCGGCCGGACTGTCGGAGGGGCAGGTCTCGTCCGGGAAGCCGAACTGTTCCTGCAAGGCTTTTGCGCATTCCGGCATGGAGGCGAAGTTTTTGCCGGTGGCCATGCACTGCGCGTCGAAATCGCGGCGGAAGGCTTCGCGGCGGCGGACGAAGTCCTCGCCGCACTTGCGGGTCAGGCGGATGCGGTCGAGGTCGTCCTGGGCGGCGTTGGTGCCGTCGAGGCCGAACTGCTTGAGCTCGTCCACCGTCAACACGCGCAGGTCGCGGTTGGCGATGGTCATCATCAGGTCGGCGACGCCGGTGGCGACGCCGTTGCGTTCCAGATAATCGCGCACCTGCTGGTTGATCGCCTTGAGTTCGCGGCTGAGTTCGGCGCGCGAGGTCGCGGTCGAGCGGTCGCGCATCAGCCGGTGGATGCCGACCTTGCCTTCGATCGAGCGAGTGTCGCCGGCGGCCAGCACCAAGACGCAGGCGCTATGGCAGACCGAATCCTCGCGCACCCAGATCGCCCAACCCGATTCGGCGATCGAGTCGCCGGCGCGGATCGCTTCCTCGACGTGACCGCCGCTGGAGTCGATGTCGAGGATGCGGGTCTGGATTTCCATGCGTGTGGCCATCGCCGCCACGCGCTGCACCAGCGCGGTGAAGCCGGCGCCGATCTTGCCCTGGTAGTGCAGGCGCACCACGCCGCTGGCCTGGCACGGCGACAAGGCGTCGACCAGGCTGAAGAAGTCCAGCGCAGTCAGCGGTTTTCCGTCGCCGAAACGCGGGTAGTCGTATTCGCAGCTGATCTTGGCCACGCCGCCGTCGAGCTTGGCCGGCGGCCAATAGGTGCCCTGCAGGATGTCGGTCTCGCTCGACGCGTCCGCGGCGGCGACCTTGGGCGACTCGTTCTGGCTGCCCATGGTGACCGGCTCGGACCGGGCCGGCGGCGGCGCGGCGGAATCCCTCCCGCAAGCCGCCAGTCCGAGCAGGCACAAGGTCAGCGCAAACGTCCTTCTGAAAAGCATGTTCCACCCATCGGAGTCGGGATCGCGCGGGCCGTCCTGGACCCGCGCTGCGCATCGTCGCCACAGCACGAACGTTAGCCCCAGGGCCCGCCAAGCTCAACGGCAGGAGGTCATGGCGTTCGCGCCCGTCAGCGTGCCGACATCATCGTCGGCGGCGCATGAACGGCAGCCGGGGAAACCCCGGCCGCGGCGCCGTCGCCGGCTGCGGCCACAAATCGCAAACCGGGTCCACGCATCGCGATCGCGGCGATTGACTTCGCCGGTCGCGCTGCGTAGCTTGGCGGCGTGATGGTGAACATCGCTTCATGCAGATGAAGCGATGTGACAAATCGCCACCGGTTCGCACCGGCGGCGGTTAGAGGGAATCCGGTGCGGACGCCACGTCCAATTCCGGAGCTGCCCCGCAGCGGTATAGGGAACGAACTTCGTCAGGCACTGGGAGCGATCCCGGGAAGCGACGGACAGTAGGAGGCGCCTCGTGCTCCATGCCCCAAGCCCGAAGACCTGCCATGACCGGAAGGCTCGCCTTCCGTCCGACTCCGGCCCGCAAGGCGTCGGCGCTGCGTCCGGGCCCGTCCCGGCGCGGGCCGCGTCGTGCGCGCCGGTTCGCCCGCGGGGGCGAAGGTCGACACCAAGGGTTGTGGCGAAGCCGGGCGCGCGAGCGTCGGGCCGGCGCAGCCGTGGTCTCCTTCGTTGCCCTGCGCCATGCCCACGCATCGCAGGTAATCATCATGATCAGCGTCACCCATCTCGGCTTCCCGCGCATAGGCGCGCGGCGCGAGCTCAAGCTGGCCCTCGAATCGTTCTGGAAAGGCGACACGCCGGCCCAGGCGCTGCACGACACCGCCCACGGCCTGCGCGAACGCCATTGGCAACTGGCGCGGCAGGCCGGCGCCGACGTCGTGCCGTGCAACGATTTCTCCCTTTACGACCACGTCCTCGATACCGCCGTTCTGTTCGACGCGATCCCGGCGCCGTACCGCGAGGTCTACGACGAAAACCCGCTGACCGGCTACTTCGCCCTCGCCCGCGGCCTGCAGGACGGCCGTCGCGACCTGCACGCGCTCGAGATGACCAAGTGGTTCGACACCAACTACCACTATCTGGTCCCGCAGTTCGAGCGCGACCAGCGCTTCGTCCTGCGCGGCGACAAGCCGCTGGCGGAACTGGCCCAGGCGCGCGCGCTCGGCATCCAGGCGCGGCCGGTGCTGCTCGGCCCGGTGTCCTTCCTCAAGCTCGGCAAGCGCAGCGACGGCGGCGACCCGCGCGAGCTGCTCGATGCCCTGCTGCCGGCCTATGCCGAATTGCTCGGCAAGCTCAAGGCGGCGGGCGCCGACTGGGTCCAGCTCGATGAGCCGGCTCTGGTGCTCGACCTCGACGACGACGATCGCGACGCCTATCGCCGCGCTTATGCGGCCCTGGCCGAAGCCGACGCGCCGCAACGCCTGCTGACGACTTACTTCGGCGGCCTCGGCGACAACGCCGCCCTCGCCGCCCGCCTGCCGGTGCAAGGCCTGCACGTCGACCTGGTGCGCGCGCCGCAGCAGTTGGAAAGCGTGCTGCCGCTGTTGCCGGACGACCGCGTCCTCAGCCTCGGCGTGGTCGACGGCCGCAACATCTGGCGCGCCGATCTCGACGCCGCGCTGAGCCTGGCCCGCCGCGCCGGCGATCGCGCGCAATGGCTGGCGCCGTCGTGCTCGCTGTTGCACGTGCCGACCGACCTGGAACTGGAACGCAAGCTGCCCGCACCGCTGCGTCACTGGATGGCCTATGCGCGGCAGAAGATCGAGGAACTGCGCCTGCTCGCCGATGCCCTCACCGGCAGCGCCGACGCCAACCGCGACCTCGCCACCGCCGCCAGCGCGCGCGCTGCGCGCCTGGCCTCGCCGTTGCTGCGCAATGCCGAGGTGCGCAAGCGCCTGGCCGCGGTCGAACCGGCCATGACCCGGCGCGCCTCGCCCTACCCGCAACGCGCCAAGGTACAGGCGCAGCGCCTCGGCCTGCCGCTGTTCCCGACCACCACCATCGGCTCGTTCCCGCAGACCGCCGAAGTGCGGCGCGCGCGTGCCGAGCACAAGGCCGGCAAGATCGACGACGCGGCTTACCGGACCTTCCTGGAGAACGAGACCAAGCTGTGCCTGCGCGAGCAGGAAGCGCTGGGCATCGACGTGCTGGTGCACGGCGAGTTCGAACGCAACGACATGGTCGAGTACTTCGGCGAGCAACTCGACGGTTTCGCCTTCACCGCCCACGGCTGGGTGCAGAGCTACGGCTCGCGCTGCGTCAAGCCGCCGGTGCTGTTCGGCGACGTGGTCCGGCCGCAGGCGATGACCGTCGACTGGACCCGTTACGCGCAGGCGCAAACCCAGCGGCCGGTCAAAGGCATGCTGACCGGACCGGTGACGATCCTGCAGTGGTCCTTCGTCCGCGACGATCAGCCGCGCGCCGACAGCTGCCGCCAGATCGCCCTGGCCCTGCGCCAGGAAGTGCTGGACCTGGAAGCGGCCGGCATCGCCATCGTCCAGATCGACGAACCGGCCCTGCGCGAAGGCCTGCCGCTGCGTCGCGCCGACTGGCCGGCCTACCTGGCCTGGGCCGGGGAAAGCTTCCGTCTCGCCGCCAGCGGCGTCGGCGATGCGACCCAGATCCACACCCACATGTGCTACGCCGAGTTCAACGACATCATCGAGGCGGTGGCCGCGCTCGACGCCGACGTGATCTCGATCGAGACCTCGCGTTCGCGCATGGAGTTGCTGGATGCGTTCGTGCGCTATCGCTATCCGAACGGCATCGGCCCGGGCGTCTACGACATCCACTCGCCGCGCGTGCCCAGCGAGACCGAGATGCGCGACTTGCTCGACAAGGCGCTCGACGTGCTCGACCCGGCGCAGTTGTGGGTCAACCCGGACTGCGGTCTGAAGACCCGCGGTTGGCCGGAAGTGCGCTCGGCCCTGCGGGCGATGGTGCAGTCGGCGCGCGGCCTGCGCGAGCAGGTCGCCGCCGAAGTCGACTGAGCATGGCCGACTGAACGGAACCGTCG